>CAZLQO010000045.1:0-4958 GCA_964561955.1 Candidatus Woesearchaeota archaeon
ATAGAAATGTCCGAGTGTTACAGCGAATGGTTCTGTAATTTTTAAGATGGCGAGACCGAGAAAACATGTTAGAGAGAAGGGTAAGTTAAAGCTTAGTAAGTACTTTAAGAAATTTGGTGAAGGTGATGATGTTTCGGTTGTGGTAGATTTTGGTGTTCGGGCATCTTTCCCTAAAAGAATACAGGGGATGTGCGGGAAAGTTGTTGAATCTCGTGGTAAATTTAAATTAATTAAAATTAAAGATGGGAATAAGTTGAAAACTTTTATTATTCATCCTGCTCATTTGAGGAAGTTGTGATGGCAATTAAGGAAGAGACTCCGATTGCCTTGGCTGAAGTTGTGGCTTTGGTTGGAGATTCTGATAAGTCCGTTGCTATTAAGAAATTTATTAAGGGTTTTAATAAGATGGACGTTGAGAAGGCGCGTGAAATGAAAGATGCTTTGAAAAAACTTGATTTGATTAAGTTGAAAGATGAACATCTCGTTAAGATTGTTGACTTCATGCCGAGTAATGCTTCGGATTTGAATAAGGTTCTTATTGAAGTTTCTTTAGATGGTGATGAAGCAACTAAAATTTTGGAAGTTGTAAAGGGGGCTAAGTAGACTATGGCTAAAGAGGAATATGCAATTATTTTAGATTTTTTGCCGTATGGTTATCCGTTGGATAAGAAAATGATGCCGTTGGCACAGGCGATTGGGAATGCTGGTCTTACGCTTTTGCAACTGGTGCCACGGAGAGGGGAAAGGTTTGAGATTGGGGAAGAGGTTTATATTGGGGAGGGGAAGAGGGATAAGGTGCAGTATATTCTTGGGAGATGCCCTCGGGAGAAATTAACTGAAACTGCGAGAATTCAATTGGAGGATTTTGTTGCGAAAATTGTTAATAGTGGGGAGGTAAAATTTGTGAAATTTTTTAATGATGCGCAGGCGATAAATACTCGGTTGCATCAGTTTGAATTGTTGCCTGGGCTTGGGAAAAAGCATACTAAAGCGATTCTTGATGCTCGTAATGAAAAGTTGTTTGAATCTTTTGACGATATTAAGCAGCGTGTTCATAATATGCCGTCGCCAGGAAAAGTTATTGAGAAAAGAATTATGGAGGAATTGACAGAGATGCAAAGGCACAATCTGTTTATATTTTAATGGTAGAAGAAGAAAAGAAAAAATATGTAGCGAAAGTTGAAGATGATGTTACTTTGGTTAGGTTGCTTGGGAAAGATATTCGTGGCGATATAAAGTTAATGTCTGCATTGACGAAAATAAAGGGTGTTTCTTGGGCTTTTTCTAATGCCATTTGTAAGACTTTAAATTTAGATAAAGAAAAAAGGGTGCAGGATTTTGACAAAAAAGAGTTAGATAAGATTGAGGTGTTTATTAAGAATTCTGATTTGCCCGGTTTTTTAAAAAATCGGAGAAAGGATTTTGATGATGGTGAAGATAAGCATATTGTTGGGGCGGATTTGAAATTGAGAACTGAATTTGATGTTAAAAGATTGAGGAAGATTAGGTCTTATCGTGGTTCGAGGCATGCTGCGAATTTGCCGACGAGAGGGCAGAGGACTAGGTCTAATTTTAGGCGGAACAGAAAGCCGTCTGTTGCTGCGGCGAAAAGGAGGAGTAAATAATGGGCGATATTAAAAAAAGGCGAAAATTGTTTAGTCGTCCTAAAAAGTTGTTTGATAGAGTGAGGATGGATGAGGAGAATATTTTGATTAAAAAATATGGGTTGAAAAATAAGCGTGAAATTTGGAAGGCGAAGAGTGCGGTATCGAAATTGAGACGAAGGGCTAAGTCCTTGATTGGGAAAAATGTTGATGAGCAGAAAATATTTTTTGATAAATTGAATAAGATGGGATTCGGCATTAATGATATCGCTGACGTTTTGGCTTTGACTGAAGAGAATTTGCTTGATAGAAGATTACAAACTTTTTTGTTTAGGAAAAAAATGGCTAATACAGTGAAGCAGGCTCGGCAATTTATTATTCATAAAAATGTTTTGGTTGATGGAAAGACTGTGAATATTCCTTCTTTTATTGTGACGAAGGATTTGGAGGGGAAGGTTTCTGTTAAGGTTAGGAAGATTAAGGCGAAGAAAGAGAAGGTTGTTGAAGAAGTAAAGGAGGAAGTTGAAGATGGGGAGTGAGTATTTTCCAAGAACAAGAAAAATTTTAGATGAAATGTCGGTTGCTCTTGCGGATAGAGATGCGGATAGAATGGAAGAATTGTCAATTGAATATGATAAAGTTGCTGAGGTTGAATTTTTTGGGTATGATAATAATGAGAGTATAATAATACTGGCTGAATTAACTGATAGACTTGTTCATTTGCAATCTATGGTTGCGGGCTTTGACATGAGAGGAGTGAATTGATGGCGAAAAGTGAAGATAATGTTGGGATATTGAATATTTATGCTTCGTTTAATAATACGATTGCGACGTTGACGGATTTGGCTGGGAATACGATTGGGCGAGTTTCGGGTGGACAGATTACGAAGCATGATAGGATGAGGGCGAATCCGACGATTGCGATGTTTATTGCGAAGAGGATACAGGATTTTTGTAAAGATTATAAGATTAAGGATTTGTATGTTCGGATGAAAGGGCAAACTGGGGCGACTGGTGTTGGACCTGGGGCACATGCGATTGTTAAGACTTTGACAAAGGAAGGGTTTAAGATTTTGTCGATAGCTGAAACTACGGCGATTCCTCGTGGTGGGCCGAAGAAGAAAGGTGGACGAAGGGGGAGGAGGGTTTGATGGCGTTGGATGAACAAACTACTGGGAGAATATTGGGGATGGAAAGAGTTAAGCAGGGTTTGAAGGAAGCTATATCTGGGGTGTATTTGGATTTGGGTGGAGAGAGGATTGGGACTGAGGAAAATTTGGTTAGGGCTTTTAGGGATGTTATTTTTTATATTGGGCAAGATGCTGGTGGAAGGGGTGGGGAGGAATCTGTTTTTCTTTCTGATTCAATAAATGAATATAAGGCAATTAGATTTTGTTGTGGCATGGACACGAATGTTTATGATAAAAATATAAATGAAGCTTTAGATGAATGGGAGCCACTTTCGGATAAATCTGTAAGAGTATAAACTTATAAACTAAAAACAGAATAAAATAAAATGGAAACTATAAAGAAAACAAATGAGGAAATGAGTTTTGTTAGTGGTATGGATGTTAGTTTGGCGAATGCGATTCGGAGGAGCGTCGGGGAGATTCCGATTTTGGCGATTGACGAGTGTGATATTTACAAGAATGATTCGGCGCTTTATGATGAGATTATTGCGCATCGGTTGGGACTTGTGAGTTTGAAGAATCAGAAGATGAAGAAGGGAGAGAGTGTTGAGGTGAAGATGAAGGTTGGCGGGAAGGGTGATGTGACTGAAATTTTGGCTGGTGCGCTTGGGGACAATGTTGTTTACCCGGAGACGCCGATTGTTTTGCTTGGGGATAAACAAGGGTTGGAATTGGTTGCTCGGGCTAGGGCTGGGAATGGGAATGAACACGCTAAATTTATGCCGGGAGTAATTTTTTATAAACATTTGCCGAAGATTAAAATTTCTGGGGACGGAGAGAAACATAGTGAGTTGGCTGAATTGTATCCTGATGTTTTTGAAATGTTTGGAGAGAAATTGAAAGTTAAGGATGCGGCGGCTTGTGATTTGGATGATGGTGATTTTAAGAATTATGGTGGGGTTAATGTTTCGTTTGATGATGATTTGGTTTTTATGATTGAGTCGTGGGGGCAGATTGGGGCTAAGGATATTTTTACTGAGGCGTGCAAGGCTTTGAAAGGGAATCTTTCTGAGGTCTTGAAAGTAGTTAAGTAATTCGCGAGGGTGGATGCCGGAGCGGTCAAACGGGGCGCGTTAAGGGCGCGTTGGCTTATGCCTACGAGGGTTCGAATCCTTCTCCGCCCATAAAGATTCGAAATAAGAAAATGGAAATAAAAATAAGTAAGACGAAAATTGAGAAAAGGATGAAACACAAGATGGATGCTTCGTTAGTTGAGACTATAATTAAGTTGAAGAAGACGAATCCGGTTGTGGCTAAGGAGTTGGCGAGGCCGAAGCGTCGGTGGCCTGCGGTGAACTTGAAGGATATTGATATGATTAAGGGTGATGTTTTGGTTGCTGGGAAAGTTTTGTCGGCTGGGGATTTGTCGGGGGCGAAGAAGATTGTGGCTTGGGCTGTTTCGGTGCGGGCGTTGGAGAAGATTAAGAATGCCAAGGGGACGTTTAGTTTTATTGTTGATGAGGTTAAGAAGAATCCGGAATTAAATGGGTTGGATATTTTGAGATGAAACCTTTGATTTCATCGCTGGGTGTCGGTGTTCGGGGTGTCGTGGTGTCGGTGACTTGGGCTGTTAAACGCGAGGGTGTTTTGGGATGATGAGAGAGGACTACGAGAAGCGAGGGATGCCGGTAGAAGTTGCAATTAATTATTCAAAGTGGGATAAAGAATCTAGTTGGTATGAATTGATAAGAAAATATGAAGGGCGAAAAGATGAATAAAATAATTTATGATGGCGAGGGTTGTGTTTTTGGTAGGTTGGCGTCGGTGGTTGCTAAGGATTTGTTGAAGGGGAATTCTGTTGATTTGATTAATTGTGGGGGGATTGTTGTTTCGGGAGATAAGAAGTTGTTTGCGAAGAAGATTTTGGCGAAGAGGGAGATGGGCTCGGGTGGTTCGATGAAGGGTCCGAAATATCCTAGGGTTGCGGATAGGTTGGTTAAGCGGATGATTCGTGGGATGTTGCCTTGGGATAGGCCTAAGGGACGGGGTGCTCTGAAACGCTTTCGGTGTTTCAGTGGTAACGGGCAACGGGTGACGGGTAACGGGCCTGATGTTATTAAGTTGGAATACGAGAAGCCTATGAAATATTTTGTAATTAAAGATGTTATTGGGTTGTTGAAGTGATGGTTGATAAAAAAATGGTTGTTTCTGGGAAAAGGAAGAG
>CAZLQO010000046.1:0-4896 GCA_964561955.1 Candidatus Woesearchaeota archaeon
GTCGTTGAATGCTTTGGCTTGTTCGGTTGCGTCGTTGCCGGTGATTGATTCGCCGAGGAATATTGTCATGTTTGGTTTTGTTACTCTAGATATCTTTTCTATTTCTTTCATTAGTGAGTCTCGGTTTTGCATTCGACCTGCGGTGTCGATTAGGACAACGTCGATTTTGTTTTTCTTTGCGTGGGTTATTGCTTCGAAGCCGACTGATGCGGGATCTGAGCCGTAGTCTTTTTTGATTATTGGAACCTTGAGTTTGTTTGCGTGTTCTTCGAGTTGTTGGATTGCGGCTGCTCGGAAAGTGTCGGCTGCGGCGAGGCAGACCGAGAGTTTATTTTTTTGGAGGTAGTTTGCGACTTTTGCGATTGTTGTTGTTTTGCCTGAGCCGTTGATTCCTGCGAAGAGGATTACGAAGGGTTTTTTGATTTCTAAAGATTCTTTGATTGTTTCTAGGAAGTTTGGTGGGTCGATTAGGATTGATTCGATGGATTCTTTTAGTTCTTTTTTGAGGTCGACTTCACTTAGGATTTTTCCGATTAGATTTGTTCCTAGGGATAGTTTTATTGATTGGACGGCTTCGTATGCGACGTTGTTTTGGAGGAGAATCATTTCGAGTTCTTGGAAGAGTTCTTCGAATTTTTCGTCGGTTAGTCGTTTTTTGAATTTTGAAAAGAAACCTTTTTCTTCTATTGGGGTTTCGATTGTTTTTTCGAGGGACTGTTCTAATTCGTCTTTTGGTTTTTTTATTTCTTTTTTTAATTTTTTGTCTGCTTCTTTTTTGGTAGCCCTGACTTTGATTTTTTTTGTATTCTTCGGGGTTTCAACTGGTTCTTCTGTTTTTTTTATCCATTCTTTTAGTTTTTCTTTTAGTTTGCCGAACATGTTTTTTTGAAGGAGAGGTGGTTTAAATTTGTTTTGAAGGGGAGTATAACAATTCTTTTAAATGGGGCGAAGTTTTTGTTGTTATGTTGACGTTTAGTGATATTTATGAGATGATGAGGAGGGAGAAGTATTCTGAGAATTTACAGATTTTGCCGAGGAAGTTTTTGACGGATGTGTCTGAATATTTTCGGGAGAAGAAGAGCTTTTTGGCGAAGGAGGATGATTCGTTTTCGGATGTGGCGATGAAGAACAAGAAGAAGTTGGATAATGCGGTTTCGAGTTTTAGGGATTTGTTGAGGATTCGAAAGAAGAAGATTTTGAATTTGGCGTTTGTTGCGTCGCAGGTTGGGATTTCGAAGAAGGATTTTGAGAATTTATTGGGGTTTGAGAAAGATTTGTTTGAGGAGTTGGTGAAGGCTTTGGAGAGGGCGGAGAAGAATCAGGCTGTTGATATGTCTGGGGCTGTGAAGGATGAGAGGAAGCATAGGTTGGTTAGGTTTCTTAGGGATGTTCCGGAGTTTTTGGGCGTTGATGGGAGCGATGTTGGTCCGTTTGAGAAAGGAGAGGTTGCTAATTTAGAGGGAGAGATTGTTAGTATTCTTGAAAAGGATAAGAGCGTTGAAGTTATTGAAGAGGATTAATTATATATTTTACTTTGTATTAGAAGAGTTGTCCAAAGCGTGCCTGTTATGAATGCCATTATTGCTGAGAATGTGAGATTTAGAGTGTAATAGGTTATTGTTAAGATGAACATGCCTATTGATGTTATTAGTGCGGTTTGTAAGGAGAGGAGGGATTTTCTCTTTTTGAATCCTTTTATTATTTGAGGGATGAGTGCGTAGCTGAATGCGATCATGATTATAGTTATTGTTATGTCTTGCCATGCCATAAGCCTGCGAAGGGAGTCAAACCCTCGACCCTCTGTTTACAAGACAGATGCTCTATCACTGAGCTACGCAGGCATATTGTTTTATTGGCTAAATAGTTTTTAAGGTTTGTGTGGTTTTCGATTGCCAAGCAAAAGGTTTAAAACAAGATTTTTTTATGGTAGGATATGCCAGGGAAAAATAAACCGAAGCGACTTGATAGGAATAGGTCTTGGAGAGTTGCGCGAAGGAAGAGAAAGCGGGCTGGGTTGGCGATTGGGACTTCGAGAAACAGGAAGCCGAGGCCGAAGAAGAAGGCTAATAAGGTTGAATGATTATTTGTTTTCTGGCAGGGGGTATGTTTGAATTTTTATATGTTGTTTGCGAGTTCTTCTATTTTAGTTAGGATTTTTTGGGCCATTTCGTCTGGCGATTGGTAGAGGTCGTTGCATGTGACGTGATGTAGGATTCCTTTGTCTTTGTAGAAGATTATTAATGGGGCCGTTTGTTCTTCATATATTTCTAGTCTTTTTTTGATTACTTCTGGTTCTTGATCTGTTCTCCAGATTAGTTTTCCTTTACATTTGTCGCATATTCCTTCTTGTTTTGGCTGAAGGGTTAGTGTGTTAAAGATTTCTCCGCAGTCTTTGCAGGTTACTCTTGATGATAGTCGTTTTATGATTATGTCGTTTGGAACACACATATTTACTGCTATATCTATATCTGCGATTTCTGCTAGTTTTTCTGCTTGTTGGATTGTTCGTGGGAATCCGTCTAATATAAAACCATTTTGGCAGTCTTCGTTTTCTATTCTTTCTTTTAACATTTCGATTACTATGTCGTCCGAGACTAAGTCTCCTTTGTCCATGAATTCTTTTGCTTTTATCCCGATTCCTGTTTTTTCTTTTATATTTTTTCTAAATAGGTCTCCTGTAGAGATGTGTGGGACGTTACGTTTCGGCGCGATTCTTGAGGCGTAAGTTCCCTTCCCTGATCCTGGTGCTCCTAGAAATATTTTCCTCATCCTTTTTGCATATCTTCTGTCTCGGGTTCTGGGGTGAGGGTATTCTCTGATATCTTAGTGATGTCGATTTTTTCGAGTTCTTTTGTCCCGAATTTTCGAATTTCACAGAGTGAGAGTGGATATATTTTTTTTAGTTTTGGGAGCATTGTTTTTTGCAAGGTGCCGTCGAGGATTTCTTGAAAGATTTGGTTGTAGTCTTTTTCTTTGATGTATTCTGTGATGAGTTTTTTTGTTGTGTTTCTTAGGTTTTTTCGGACTACTTTTGAAACCTTTTTTCTTGTTATTAAAAATGGTTTTATTGTGACTTCGATGTCGGTGCATTTTGCCTTGAAGGAGTCTTCGATATAGCTAATTCTTTTTCTCATCATTCTTTTTATGTATGGGGTTGAGAGTTCGAGGGTGTTTGGGATTGCGATTAGAGATTCTTTGTCGTTTGAGATTCTTAGTTTGATTATTAGTCCTTTGCCTCGTAGTTGTCGCGATAGGTCTATTTTGATTGTTTTATTGTTTAAACTTTCCGGTGTTCCTAGGATTTTGGTTGTTGAGTTTAGTATGGGAATTTTTACTTCGATGTATTTTTTTCTTTCTGCCATTATTCTATTAGAATCTTAGAGGTTCGTTTTCCTTTTTTTTGATATTTAGATTTTCCGCATTCGGAGCAGGTGTACATGAGGTTCGTTTTCTTTGTTGTTTTTCTTTTTTTCTTTGCTTGGTTTTTCATACGGGAGTATTTTCCTTTGTTACCGATGCCTCGCCATAGACCTCTTAGTTTCATTCTTACCTTGCTTCCGCGTTTCATTGAACTTGCTTTGCCTTTGCTTGGTTCTTTGACTTTTTGTTTTGTTTTCTTTTTGCAATATGGGCAGTATCTGTTCGTTGTCTTTGGGATTTTCATAGTATTAGATTTGGATTTTGGTTTTTAAAACTTCTTATTGTTGTTTTGGGAGCGTAAAAGTTAAAAGTGATTGATTTGTAGGTTTGTTAGATCCCGTAGTCTAAAGTAACATCAGAGATGTTTCATGGAGACAACGGGAAGGATCCCGTAGTCTAGTGGCAGAACGATACCTTGACTTGGTATAGGTCCAAGTTCGATTCTTGGCGGGATCATTTTGTTAACATTGTGATTAAAAAATCCTTTAGGACTAGAGCGGAATTTTGAGTATTTTTCTGAAAGAAGAATATGGGTGAATAAAAGAATATTTATGAGGTTTTTAATCGTTGTTAAGAGAAGTCAAAAAATTTATTTAGAATGGAGGAAGTGAAAGTCGACGATCATTAAATAGGACGTGCAATTACTTCTTGTTAGATAGTCGAATGAGTATAATTAAATCATACTAATTCTTTTAAACCTAAGTCATCTCTAAATTATATGGCTATTGGAAATTGTTCAAAGTATCTTGAAGAAACTCTACCTTCAGAAACTAAAAAAAAAGCTTCTCTTTATAATGAGATTAGACAAAAAGGTATGGATATTTATACAACAAATTGGAGTTTTACTGGTTGGAGGCATCATAGAGATGAGGAACATAATTTTACAGCCCATTTTTTACTAAAGGATGCTGAAAGAAAGGTTGAGGATGGAAATGTTATTCCAAGAGAGGAAGATTATGAAGTTTTAGAAAATCTTAAACCACTTGAGCACAATTACTTGACTAATGATCGATTACCTATTAAAGATATAAAACGAAGATTTGTTAAAATCTCTCCAGTTACAGAACTTTCACTTAGTGTTGGTGCTCTTGAAGAATTAACTCAGACGGGATATACTGTAAGTGGGGGTTAAATGCCCCTAATCTTCCTATTTTAAAAAACTCTTCTATATAACTTATTGGAGCACGCCAGTAGATGGGTGGAAAAAGAAGAAAAATTAAAATTTAGTCAAGGAATGAGGTGCTATGAATAAGATGATAAAGTGAAATAAAAGATTTTTATGTTGTCATTTGGTAGGTTAATAGAACTTAGTTAGTAAGTAACTTAATAATTTATTTAGGAAAGTTTATAAGTTTGGGTTTGTTGTAGTTTTGGTGAAAAAGTATTTGTTGTTGGTTGAGGATGAAGAGTTGTGGGAGAAATTTAAGGCGAAGATAGATAAGGATATTAATAGCGAGATTATGGAATTAATTAAGG
>CAZLQO010000047.1:0-4060 GCA_964561955.1 Candidatus Woesearchaeota archaeon
TACTTCATCAAATCAACAAAACCTCCCTCAGCCAACGGGTCCTTCGTCCAATGCTTCCGAACCTCCGCAATCTCTAAAACCCGACGCCAAGAATGCAAACCATCAGCAGTTTTAATGGGATTACAAACCACAATCAAATCAGTCGCCTTAAACGAAGTAACAGGCACACCCAAATCATTCACAACCCTATCAAAAACAGCATAAGGAGAACCCCCATGAATCGTGCCCGCAACAACATTCGCCAAAGCCCCAACCCTCATCGCCTCATACAAAGCCTTAGCCTCACCCGACCGAATCTCCCCAACAATCAAACTCGAATCACCCAACCTCAAAGACGCCCGAATCCCCTCTTCCGCCGCAACCTCCGTCGACTCCCCAGCCAAAGCCGACCGAACCTTCATCGACAAAATATCATAATCCAATTTCCTCATCGCAGCAACCGGCAACTCCAAAGTATCCTCAATCGTAATAATCCTATGATTCGACATAATCTCCAACAACAACGCACCAAGCAAACTCGTCTTCCCCGACGACCTCGTCCCAGCAACCAACAAAGTCCTCGCCCCATCAATCATAAATGAAAGCAACCCCGCCCCCAAACTATCAATCATTTTATTCTGAATAAACAACGGCAACGTCCACGGATTACTTCGATGACGACGCAAAGTATAAGCCAACCCCCCAGCAGACAAAGGCTGTTGAATAATCGCAACCCTCGCACTCGCCCCACCAATTTCCAAATTAGTATCCAAAATCGGATTCGCCTCATCAAGCGCTCTCCCCGACGTCATTCTAAACTTCGCCGCCCAAGAATCCGCATCCTCCATCGACGGAACCAAATTAGTAACACATTCATCAAAATCATTATGCCTCACAAAAATCGGCGACAACGAAACCGGCGCATTAACCATAATATCCTGCAATGCCTCATCCTCCAATAAAACCTCAAGAACCCCAAACCCAATCGTATATCTCACCAAAATATTCGCCAACTTCGTCAACTCCCCGTGACTCAAACTAACATTCTTATTCGACGCCAAATCACTCAACAAATCTCTCGCAACATTAAAAAAAACCTGCCTCGTCCTTTCCGGGTCATTAAACTCCTCTGCTGCCGGCCGATGTTCAATCAAAACATTCCTAGCCAAATTCAACAACATATGATGGTCCTCATCAAGCAAATACTCCGGCGGCGACAAATGATAAACTAACTTCGCCTTATTCGGCACCCTAAAAATCGTAACCAAACTCTTGTCAGACCCCTTCGCGATAGAATACTGTTTCACAATCTCAGCATCATCCGGAATCCGTGCAACCATCCTCGTGAAAGTAAAATTAGGCATAATGTCCGCCCTAAAAACTTCAGAATAAATATCCCTATCCCCCGCAGAATAAGAACCAAACACACCACTCAACTTCTTAATAATCTCAAGCCCATCAAAAAGCCCTATAATCTTATCCAAAATTCTAACATACTCCCCAACATCTTCTCCTCTCTCCAACGACGCCCTCTTGCCAAACAACATCCCCTTCATCTCGCGATAAGCCCTAACTGGGTCCGTAACAAAAATCTCATTAATAACATGATTAAAAAAAGCATAGGCATCATAATAAGAAGCCCCCAACGACACCAACTTTTCAGGCGAAACAATTTTTTCCTGTTTCGTCAAAAAATCATAAAGGTTCGCAACCTCCACCAACATCTTCACCTGCTCAAAGCTATGCGAATAATTCCTCTGCTGCACAAAAACAATCCGCGCAATATTAGAATCCTCTCTCAAATTGTCAATCGTCCTTCCCATAACCTCCGCCGAATCAATCAAAGACGGCACAAAATTCGCCCCAAGATAATTCACATACATCACATTCTCCCCACTCTCACGAACAACCTCGTAAGAA
The DNA here is from genome assembly GCA_964561955.1 of Candidatus Woesearchaeota archaeon. Taxonomy (GTDB): domain Archaea; phylum Nanobdellota; class Nanobdellia; order Pacearchaeales; family GW2011-AR1; genus JAGVXH01. The sequence continues at coordinate 1,900 of CAZLQO010000047.1, forward strand.
TACAACGCCGCATCCGATTTAAACATCATTTATTTCACCAACTATAATTCACAAAACACATATTAAAATATATGTATCCCCGAATATCCTAAACAATTATAAACTTCCCACTCTAATATTTAATATGCCAGAACAACAAGACACCGGAGGCCAGGTTCAATTCCTTTTATCAGATTTCAACACGCGACTTGGAGATCTCGACGAACGAAATCGACTCATCAGAGAAAGAGTCCTCCTCCTCGGCAAAAACTTAATCTCCTCACGCCAAGACACCGAAGACGAAATAAAAGAAATAAAAAAAGACAACCAACAAATAAAAAAAGATCTAACAGAAATAAAAAAAGTCTCCAATAAACTAATATCAGAATTCAACAAATTCGTCAAAAAAGAAGAAATACTCCTTATCGAAAAAATGCTCAAAGACTTCCAACCATTAGAATTCATGAGGAAAAAGGATGTAGAAGAATTAATAGAAAACAAAACAAAGAAAAGAATAAATACTAAGAAACTTATTACTTAGATACTTAACATGGCAACATTAGATAGAGTTATAGAAATGCAAAAAAAAGGGATATCAGACGAAGAAATATTCACCCAATTACAACATGAAAAAATATCCCCCTCCGAAATCAGAGACTCCTTAAACCAAGCAAGAATCAAAAACGCAATCTCTCCCACAGAACAAACACAAGAAATGCAAGAATCAATTATGCCAAACCCGGCCGGACAAAGCATGCGCGCAGAACAACAAGCCTCGATGCAACCAACGACTCAAAAAACACAATCTCCAACCCAACAAGTACAAACACCAGCTCCAGAAATCTACCCCCCAGAAACACAAAATCAAGAACCACCACAAGACAACTACTATCAAGAAACCCCACAAGCATATTCCCAACAAGATTACTACGCCCCACAACAATCACTCGACACCGAAACAATATCAGAAATCGCAGAACAAGTCACAACAGAAAAACTCAACGAATTCAAAAAGAAAATCGGCGACATAGCATCATTCAAAACAACAATCCAGGACAAAGTCGATGACATCGACGACAGATTAAAACGAATCGAAAACTCAATAGACAACCTTCAGCAATCAATCATTGGAAAAATAAGCGAATTCGGAGAAAACAACGCAATGATTCACAAAGACCTCGACAACCTCCACGGTACCGTCTCAAAATTAATGAACCCCCTTATCGACAACTACAACGCCCTCAAAAAAATAGCAAAATAATCCTCAATTTCAAATTTCTATTTCTATCAGGCTTAGACGAGGCGGGCGAACTCGTGGCGTATCGACATACGCGAGAGTTTGTCCAACGAAGTATAAGTCGATAGAAATAGAAATTACACCGTCTCAAAATTAATGAACTCCTCATCGACAAATACAACGCCCTCAAAAAAATAGCTAAATAATTCTACTTAGAAATTCTCCAGCTAACAATTCCAGCAATAATCAAAAGCAAAACCATCCCAAACCAATCACTACTAAACCAATCCCCAACCATCCCCCAATTAACAGCATAATTAAAAACATAAGCCGCCGACACAACAAAGAAAACCAAAATCACAATAAGCACCGCCCAAGAAAACAAACTACTCTTAGTTAAAAATCCCAACGGCTCCTTCCCTGGTAAAAACGCCAAAACCAACATCAAAAAGAAAACACCAACAATAATAACACTAAACCACGCCGAACCAAACTGAACAAGTTCAACCAGCGACGCCTGCACAACAAAAAAACTCGCCAATATAAACGAAATAAAAAGCATAACCCCGTGACTCCCCCCTAAAATCTGTGTCTTAACCAGCAACGCATAAACAACAATAAACACTAATAAAAAAGCAAATATCGGAACAAAATACCCAATCGCCGAAAGAGACGCCGACACCATTATACTTCTACTTCCTTCTTCCTTTTTTTAACAGATTTATTCGGATCCCTTATAAAAATCGCAATAATCGCAATTAAAATACCAAGAATAATCAAAGCCCAAACATTCTGCACAAACCAACCTCCAAACCCAACCTGTCCACTCCACTGATCCCACGAACTTAACGCCCAAATAGCAATTCCAATCCCAACAACCCATCCAATCCAACTCCCATGAATTTCATTTTCAGGCCAAAAAAATCCTAACAAAATAATTAACAC
>CAZLQO010000048.1:0-4041 GCA_964561955.1 Candidatus Woesearchaeota archaeon
GCCCGAGTTCGATTCTCGGCTTCCGCCCTGCGACGCTTTTGGCGTCGGGGGATTTGGTAGTGGGTGTTGGGTCGCTTCGCTGGTGGGTGACTTGATAAACTAAATAAACCTGATGATATTAAGAAAATGGTGAAGAAGATATTGTTTGTTTGTAAGTATAATCGGTTTAGGAGTAAGTTTGCGGAGGCTTATTTTAATTCCGTTAATAAGAATAAGAATTGGAAAGCTTTAAGTGCGGGGATTATTAAGGTAGATAAACCTATAGGGAAGAAGGGCAAGGAAAGGAATTCTTATATTTTGAAAAAGTTTGGAGTCGTTTTAGGAGAGGAATCTGATGGGGTGAATGTTAATCTTCTTTTGAATTCTGATTTGATTGTTATTGTTGCTAATGATGTTCCTAAGATTGTTTTTAATTTCCCGAAGTGGCGAGACAAAGTTGTTGCCTGGGAAATACCTGATGAGTTGAATGAGAATAAGAGGAACATTAATAAAATATTGAAGTCTGTTCAGAGGAGAGTGGACTTGTTGGTAAAGGAAAATGAAAATGAACGTTAAGGGATTTAGGGATTTTGTCGGGGCTGAGGCTTTGAAGCGGGCGAAGATTTTGGGGATTATTCGAGAGCAGTTTGAACTTTATGGGTTTGAGCCGAGTGAGACGCCGGTGGTTGAGTTTGAGGAGTTTGTCGTCGGGGATAATAAGAATGATGAGGCGGTGCGGGATGTTTTTAGGTTGGAGGATAGGGGGAAGCGTAAGTTGGCGCTGAGGTATGAGTTTACTTTTCAGTTGAAGAGGTTGGCGAAGAATCAGAAGTTGCCGTACAAGAGGTTTCAGATTGGGGTTGTTTTTAGGGATGAGCCGATAAAGAAAGGGAGGCTTAGGCAGTTTGTCCAGTGTGATATTGATGTTGTTGGGAGTAGCATGAAGGATGAGGCCGAGATTTTGGCTGTTGTCGATAGTGTTTTTAGGAAGCTTGGGATTTCGATTAAGGTTTATGTTAATAGTAGGAAGTTGATTAATGAGATTTTGGTTGGAGAAGGTGTTGAGGAGAAGAAACGAGAGCAGGTGATTCGGGAGTTGGATAAGTTGGATAAGTTGTCGAAGAAGGAGGTTGCGGATAATTTGAAGAAGTTGGGGGCGGAGAGATTGGTTAAGATTTTTGCGGGAAAGGAAAAGGATTTTGAGAAGTATAATTATTATAAGGATATTAAAGAGTTGAAGAAGTATTGTAAGAATTATGGCGTCGCTGTTGAGTTTCGGCCGTTTTTGGCGAGGGGACTTTCTTATTATAATGGTTTGATTTTTGAGGCGTGGTCTGATGATTTGGATGTGTCGCTTGCTGGAGGGGGGAGTTATCTTGTGAATGATGTTCAGGCTTGTGGTGTTGCTTTTGGGTTTGAGCCGATTTGTTTGTTGTCTAAGATTAAGGGAGATGGGGTTGATGCTGTTGTTATTTCTGTTGGGCAGGATACGGAGGCGATTGGTTTGGCTGGAAAACTTCGTGAGAAAGGAATTTCTGTGAATGTTATTTTGGATAAGTCGGTTGGGAAGACTTTGGAGTATGCGAATGTGAAGGGGGTTGAGAAGGTTGTTTTTGTCGGGGCTGATGAAGTTAAGAAGGGGAAGTTTAAGGTTAAGGATATGGCGAGTGGTAGTGAGGAATTTTTGTTAGAAAAGGATATTGTTGGGATATTTGGTTAGTCTTCTTTTGTTATTCTTGTTAAAGTTTTGGTTCTTACGATTTCTTTTTCTCCATCTATTGTTATTGGAAAGTAAATATATCCCTTGGGACAAAGCCCGCCTGGGTCATTTTCGTTATGTAGAAGTATTTTTCTTTCTGCTCCTTTTTCATTTATTTCTCTTAATTTTTTAGCATCTTCTCCGTCTTCGTAGAAAGTTGCGTAAGGAACTTCTATGCCCTTCCAATACCAATCTTCTCCGTCGAATTCCCAAATTCGTTTGGTCTCGGAAATGTATTTTATTGTTCCCACTTGTTAAAGAGTTGTTGTTGTTTTAAAAGAATTATTGTTCTTGGGTTTCTGTGTCGTTGAGGCCGAGTTGTTGTTTGAGTTGTTCGTGTTCGTCGGGGTGTGGTTGGAATGTCATGTGGATTTCTTCGAAGTGGGCTGGTTGTCTTAGGTGAATTTTTGATGAGTTTGAGAGGTGGAGGATTGGGACGAATGATGCGAGTTTTTCTTCTTTGTCTGGGGCGAGGTGTGAGAATTTCATGTGGTCGTTGCCGTCGTCGATGTGGGTTTTTATTATGCCGAAGATTGTTTTGATTCTGATTTTTAGTGGGACGAAGTTTCCTTTTGGGAGGACGTTTAGTGCAGATTTTTTTGCTTGAGTTCCTTTTATTTCTCTTTTGATTCGTCGGTTCTCGGTGTCGATTGCTTGGTTGAGCGCGGTCATTAGTTCTTTGAGGGTGACTTTTCGGTGTCGTGCCATTGGGGTTCTTGGGGAGAGGATGGGGAGGTCGTTTTCGTCGATTTCGATTCTTTCGAGTTCGTATCTTTTTGTGTCTTGTCTCCCGTAGAGTGCGTTGTTGAGGTCTTGGATGTAGGAGTTGATTAGGATTTCGGATTTGAGTCTGAGGAGTAGGGAACATGCGAGGAGGACTTTTGATGAGATGAAGAAGTCGGCGTCTTCGAGTTGTTGGATTATTTGGACGTATTTTTCGGCTAATACTGCTAAATCTATGTCCCATGGGTCGAGCTGTTCTGTTTTGATTAGGTCGTAGATTATTGCTTGCCAGGAAAGTTCTTCGCTTGTGATGAGGTCGAAGAATTGGTTTTGGTCTATTTTGTCGTCACCTTTCATTCTTGGGATTAGATGGGTGTGTTAATATATGTTTTTGTTTGTTGGGGATTGGGAGGGGTAGGGGAGGGGAGTAATTGGTCACGGATTGCACGGATGCTCACGGATGGGGAGGGGATTGGAATTGGTGACTTGATTTGAGGGTTGGGGTGTAAAGATTTTTATAGTCATCAAAGATACTATTAATATGGTTTGTCAGGTTTGTGGTGAAAAATCGGGGTTCTTCCCTATCTGTAAAAGTTGTAATGCGAAGAAGGAAAAAGGTGAGGTTTCTAAGTGTGAGGATTGTGGTATTTGGAAGAAGGGTGATAACCCTCTTTGTCCTGACTGTTATTGGAAGAAACAATCCAAAACTAAAAAACAATCAAGGGATTATAAAAAAACAGAGTCCGAAGTTGAAGACGATAGTTTTAGAAATAAGTTTGTAGCAACAATTATAACCAATGATGGACATCGAGTAAGAAGTCGTGCTGAAAAAATTATTGATGATTGGCTTTATCAACAAAAAATTCTTCATGCTTATGAACGAAAAGCACCGATTACAGAGGATTTATATTGTGACTTCTATCTTCCTGAATGGAAGGTTTGGATTGAATATTGGGGATCAGATGAAGTTTTATATATTAAAAGAAAAGAAACAAAAAAAAATCTATATAAAAAATATGGCTACAAACTTATTGAACTGAATGATAGCGATATTGAAAAAATAGATGACATTATGCCTGCAAAATTAAGATCATTTTTACCGGATGACTTTTGTTTTGATTAGGTATTTCTAAACATTTTTAAGGTTTGGTTTTGTTTTTTATTTATGATACAAAAAGGAGACATAAAATTAGATGAGAAAAAACTTAAAGAGGAAGATAGAAGACTGCTTTTATCGGATGTAACTCAGAGATATATAACCAATGACCAGATGAAATTAAATAATACTTTTTTATTGATAGCACTTGTAGCATTGATGGCTTCTCTTTTTTCAATAATCTTTAACCTAAACTTTATTTCTAATCTTTATAAGATTATTTTTGCTATAATTATGATGGTTTGTTTTATAGTTTCCTATATCAGTTTTCATAAAAGTAATAAAAGGATAAGTAGTTAGTTGGGTGGATTAAACAGTACACATAGTAATCTTTTCCTACGCCATTTTAAGTATGCTATAAAATCCTAATCCTCAATGCTCTAAGTAAAAACTTATCTTAAGTCTTATTTGAGTTGATTAGTTA
>CAZLQO010000049.1:0-3925 GCA_964561955.1 Candidatus Woesearchaeota archaeon
GATTGTTTCGAGGTTTTTTGGGACGTTTGTTTCGGTTCGTTGGGATTTGTAGATGGAGGATGCGAGGTCGAGGCATTTTGATTGTTCGCCGTGGTTGATGATTATTTTTCTTGGTTTTGGGTTGATGTTGTTGACGAATGCCATGAGTTCGTTTCGCGAGGAGTGTCCTGAAAATCCGTCGATGGATAGGAATTTTAGTTTGATTGAGACGGTTTCATCTTTGCCGTTGCCATTAAGTTTTATTTCTTTAAATCCTTCTTTTAGTTGGTGGCCTGGGCCTCCTGGTGGTTGGTAGCATGATAGGCATAGTCCGTTGTTTGGATTGTCTGCGAATTCTTTTAGGTATTCTACGGATGCGCCTCCTACTAACATTCCTGATGTTGCTAAGACGATGCATGGGCCACCCTCTATTACTTTTCTTCGTTCTTGTGGTGAGCCGACTTGGCTGAATATTTCTGATGTGAATGGGTTTTTGTCGGCGAAGATGCTTGAGCGGAGGGCGTTTGAGAGAAAGTCGGGATAGGCTGTGTGGACCGCGTTGATGTCCCATATCATTCCGTCGATGTAGATTGGGACTTTTGGGAGTTTGTCTGTTTTCATTGCATCTTCGAGTAGTAGCATTTTTTCTTGGGCGTGTCCGGTTCCAAGTTCTGGTAGGAGGACTTTGCCACCTTTTGATATGATATCTTTTACGAAGGTGATTAGTTCTTCTTCTGATTCTCGTCGTGGTGGGTAGTTGTTGTCTTTGCCACCGTATGTTGCTTCGAGCTGGAGTGTTTCGAGTCTTGGGAAGTATGACGCTGCAGCTTCGAGAGAACGGGATTTGCCGAATTTGATGTCGCCGGAGTAGAGATAGTTGTGGAGTCCGTTGCCGATGTTGAAGTGAATCATCGCTGAGCCGAGTGTGTGGCCGGCGTTGTAGAGTGTTATTCTGATGTCGGGCGTGATGTCGGTGACTTCTTGGTAGTTTAGTGTGACGGAATGCTTGACCATGTTTCGGATGTCGGTTGACTTGAAGAGTGGTGCGGCGGCTTGTTTGTATGCGACGCCGATGAAGTCGAGTGCCATTAGAGCGGAGATGTCTCGAGTCGGGGCTGTCATATATACTGGGCCTTTGTATCCCATTTTGTAGAGGTATGGTATTAGTCCTGAGTGGTCTAGGTGTGCGTGCGAGAGGATTATTGCGTCGATTGCTGAGAGGTCGAGTTCTGGGGCTTCGAGGTATGGGTATTTGTCTTTGCCTTGGGCGGATACGTCGACGCCGCAGTCTATTAGGATTTTTGAGATTGGGGTTTGTAGAAGGAAGCAGCTTCGACCGACTTGTCTTCCGCCGCCGAGTGCTGTGATTCTAACCCATTCTTCGATTTTGTCTGGGTTCCATTCTTTGTATATTTTTTCGCCGATGCTGTTTAGGAATTTTTTTCGGTATGAGTTGTCTTGGTAGAGGACTTCTCGGATTTTGTCTGTGATTTTGGATTTGATTGCGGCTGAACGTTGGACTTGTGGGGTCCACATCGTTGCTGTTTTTATTTCTTTTAGGATAAATCCATTTTTTCCGATTGCTAATCCGGGTTTTTTTGTTTCTATTATGACGATGCTTCGCTGGGTGTCGAAAATTATTTTTGTTATTTCGGCTTCTTTTGGGATTATTTGTTTTATTTTTGTTTCGGTTTCGTCGTTTGGCATTAGGAGTGATTTGTCGGCTCGGAGTTCTACTCGTTTTTTGATTGTGTTTACGACTTCTTTTATTTCTGCGTCGCCATTTTTGAAGAATGCTGTGTCCGATGTGTAGACGACGATGTTTGCTCCTTCGAATATAGTTGAGCTTACTATACCTCTCGGTAGCTGTTCTTCGATTGTTTTTAGAATGTCTGCCATTTTAGTTTGATTACATTTCTTTTTCAACTAACTCTGTTTTTATCTTTTTGGAAAAAACTTTTTTGATGTTGCCAGGGATTATTGTATAAATATCGAATCCGTCGCCTACGCCTGGTTGTCTTCCCTTTGTGGCTTCGAAAACTTTTATCGCGAGTTTGGTTCCTTCTTCAAGGGTGATTGTTTTATCGTATTCCACGTCTAGTATACCTAGGCTTTCAAATGGAGTACCTGTTGCTTGATATGTTTCGATTTTTTGTAGATAGCCATCTGGTGAGGCGTCGTATAGGCTTGCTTTTCCCTTGTTGTCATATCCTGCTATAAGAAAGTGTGTAATGCTTGGAATCATACTCGGTGTTCTTATGTTTTGAAATAAAATAGTAGACATTAGAGATGCGGCTTCTTTCATGCTTATTTCTTTTTTGTCTTTTAGTTCTTTTAGTCTGATTTGTGCGCTGATTATTTTTAATATTCTTCTTGAGTCTGAAGCTGTTCCTGCAGTTGTTGCAATAATTCTGTTGTTAATTTTGTTAATTTTTTCGGAGGTTCCTGCTATGTAGACTATTCCGTTTCCTGACGCGTAGGTTTGCCTGTTGTCTGCGGCGAGAATTATGCCGTCCTTACAGACAATCCCGACTGTTAGGGTTCCCGTCTTTAATACATATTTATCAAGGTTTTCTTTTGAGTTGTCCATTTTAGAATCTTGAGAATACTCTCAGAATTTATATTATTTGGTGATTTATTTTGTTTATAAGTTTTTTGGTTAGTTTTATAAGGGGGATTTTCGTGGGGGGTTGATGAGTTATGAGGCGTTGTTGGATGAGGCTTATGAGAATGTTGTGGCTAGTAAGGAGTGTGAGCGGTTTGAGATTTTGAAAGTTGAGGGGCATCACGAGGGGGTTCGGACTATAATATCGAATTTTGGGCAGATTGTTGCGTGTTTGAGGAGGAGTCCGGAGCATGTTATGAAGTTCTTAGGTAAGGAGTTGGCGAGTTCGGTTGAGAAGAGAGGGGATAGGTTGGTGTTGTCGCGGAAGTTGGCGAGTAAGGAGATAAATGAGAAGATAGAGAGGTATGTTAAGAGGTTTGTGCTTTGTCCGAAGTGTGGGAAGCCGGATACTGAGTTAGAAGTGGGAGCGAAGACTTTTTTAAGGTGTCTTGCGTGCGGAGAGAGGCGTGAAATTCATGGGATATGAAAATTAAATATAATGGAGGTAAAAAATGACAATTGAAGGAAGATGTATGAAGTGTAAGGAGCAAAAGCCTATGAAGGATGCTCAGATGACTGTGACTGCGCGTGGTGGCATGATGGCTAAGGGGAAGTGTTCGGTGTGTGGCTGTGGCATGTGTAGGATAATGTCTAAAGCTGATGCTGATAAGGCTGTTTCATCTGGTGAGGCCAAAAAAGCGGCTTAATTTTTATTTATAGCGACTTATACTTCGTTGGAAGAACGCTCGCGTACGTTTGTACGCCACGCAACCTTCCGTCTCGTCTAAGTCTGCTATAAATCAAAATTGTTTTGCTTAAGTTTATAAGGTTATGATTTTATTTTTGTTGATGGGTGGTATTTTATTAAAGGTGCATAAGTCTTATAGGTGGGTTGTGGCGGTTTGTGATGAGGATGTTTTTGGGCGGAAGTTGAAAGAGGGTAGTAGAATTTTGGATGTGAGTGGGGATTTTTTTAAGGGAGATGTTATGAGTAAGGATGAGGTTCGGGAGGAGGTTGTTCGGTGTAATGGAGAGGATGCGACTTTTAATTTTGTTGGGGTTGAGAGTGTTGGGATTGCGAGGGAATTGGGGTTGGTTAAGGCGGAGGGGGTTGTTTTGATTGATGGGGTTCCGTTTGCTTTGGTTCTTTTGTGATTAGTTTTAGTTGTTGGTAATTTGGAGAGGGGAATTTGGAGAGGGGAATTTGGAGAGCTACGCTCTCATATTTTGGGGCGGCTTTGCCGCCCGGAGCGGTGGTTTTATATATTGATTTCTTTTGGGATTATTATGGCGTTTGGGAAATTTAAAGATAAGACGAAGAAGAATAAGCCGAAGAGTTTT
>CAZLQO010000050.1:0-3891 GCA_964561955.1 Candidatus Woesearchaeota archaeon
TTTTGGTTGTTGTCCCTTTTGAGTTGGGACAAGTTCTATCTGTTAGCTATTAGTCATTAGAGGGGTGGGATTTCGGTGCTTGGTATTGTAGAGGGGAATTTGGATAGCTTCGCTATCATATATTGGGCGGCCGCTGGCCGCTTCTGGCTTGGTTACTGGAGAGCTAGAATATCCCTGGAAATAAATTGATCGGGTCTTGATTCTAGTATGGGTTTTATATATATGTTGAGTTCGGTTTTGTTTGCTATTTTTTTTGTGTCGGCGTGGAATTTTCTTATTACTGGGAATGTTATTGCAATTTTGGCGTTAGGTTTTTTTACTTTTTTTAATCTTTTTAAAATTGGGATAATGTAGGCTTCGAAGTCTTGGATTATTTGTTTTGCTTCGTTGTCGGTCGGTTTTTTTCGGAGGATTTTGCCGAGTGGGGTTTCTGTTGCGATTGCTGCGAATTGGAGGTCTGGTGTTTTTCTTGAATCTTTATTCTCGATGGTATATCTGTTTTTTATTTCGTAATTTTTAGTGAGCCATTGTAGATTTTTTTCTGCGTCTTCTGTTGCCTGTTTGTCTTTGTCAATGCCGTACACATTTATTTTTTTTATGAGGGTTTCTTGGAGTATACCGCCGATTCCGCAAAAGGGGTCGAGAAGTAAATCGTGTGGTTTTGCCCCAGAAAGGTTGATTAGAATTTTTGAGAGTCTTGGTGAAATTGCAAGAGATTCTCGTCGGGATGGTTTTTGCATGTCTCGTTTTTTTATTTCGGTGTTATTGTAATTTTGGTTGGATATACCGAGGTATACCGATTCTTTGTGTTTGTGGTAGAATATATAGAAGTCTGCGGATGGGAGCTCTTGCTTTTTTCCATTTTGGAACTTGATTTGTTTTCGTCCGTGCTTTATTGTTGCTTTTTTCTTTCTTTCTTTGAATTTGTTTTTTAGGAGTTCTGATGATTGGTTGCCGAAGATTGCGTATGAGAATTTGTCTGCTGGGATTATTTCGTTTTTGTTGAGGTATTCTGTTACGTCTTCTGTCGTTCCCTCGGATAGTATTGTTCCTATATGAATGGTGCCGCCGAATTCTTGGATGTTGAATTTTTCTCCTTCGTTTGTTTCGATGATTAGGAGATTTTTTTCGAATAAGATTTCTTTGTGGGTTCTTTCTCGGGCTTTTAGGAATTCGATTATTTCTGCTCTTGATAGTTCTGGGTTTCGGCCGAGGATGAAGAATGTTTTCATGGGTGATGTGTTATTTTGATTAAGCCTTGTTTTTTGTTGTGATTGTTTTTGTTGTGATTTTACATGCGAGTCTTGATTTTGCGGATTTGATTAATTTTCGTGCTTCGGTTTCTGCTTTTGGGGTTTTTACTCCGACGACAAAGAGAGTTTGGTTTGGTTTTACTAATGCTGCTCGGCCTATTGTTTTTCCGAATGATTGGGACATTCCGGTTTGCATACGGTCGGCTCCTGCGCCTGTAAGCATTTTGTTTTCTCGGAGAATGTGGTGGGGATAGATTTTTGCTTCGAGGTAGAATTCTTTGCCGAGTTTTACTTGGAGGAAACGGTTGAGGTACTGTCGGACGGCTTCGATGGCGTTGTCGCGGATTTGGATTTTTTCTTTTGATATTATGTTTAGCGCGATTGGGTATTCTCCCTTGTCGAATCCTTTGATGTCGCCCATTTTGAATTTGACGATTTTGGAGTTGGGGACGGTTTTGATGTAAGATTTTGCTCGTTTTTTGGAGTTCCGAGTATATGGTCTTGCGGTTCTTTTGCTGTATGCTGAGGATTTTCTTAAAGCCATTTTATTTTATTTCAACCTCTGTTCCGATTGCTTGGCCGGGTAGTCCTTTTTCGAAGATTGCTCGGACGATGCCGTTGCCGCCGTGGGCAGATGAGATTTTGCCTTTGATTATTGTTGGCTCTTTGCCGGTTGATTTCCATTCGACTGTTTTACCGACGAGTTTTGTTGCTTTTTCTCGTGAGTCTGTTTGGGGAATTTCAATTAAGAAGTGTCTTGGTTTGTATGTTTTTCGTCCTCGTCGGAATTGGATTACGGTTCCTTTTGTCATGTTATATGGTTGAGAAATTGGTTTTTAAGGGTTTTGTTAATGGATAAGTTCGAATTCGCCGAAGATTTTTTTGAGGGTCCCGAGATCTTTGAGGTTGATTTTGGTTTCTTTGTTTTTGTTGGCGAGGAGTTGTTCTTGTATTTCTTTTGGATTTGAGTTTGTTAGTTTGTCGTTGGATATTTTTTGGATTTTCGTGTCTTGAATTATGAATGTGTTTTTTAGGAAGAAAACTTCTGCCTCCATGTTTTTGCCTTTGATTATGAACCTGGATTTTTCCATTGAGGCCAGGTCGCATCGTTGGGTGTATTCGATTATCGCGCTTGTGATTTCTGATGCTAGTTTTCGTGCGTTGTCGACGTGGTAGCTTTGTTTTTTTGTTAGGCTGTCTTTCTTTTTGCCTTTTCCTGCTTTTGCTTTTTCGACTTCCTTTTTTGTTTTGGCGATTAGTTTTAGGTTTTCTAGGAATCTTGGTGGGAATCTTCCTTTTTTGACCAGGTTTTCGTTGAAGGCTTTTAGGATTGCTGGTTCGGATTTTTTGTTTAGTAGGGCGCCGAGCATTCCGAATACGTCTTTGTATGTTGCTTCCATTGATTTTTCTTGGACTCGTTTGTCGATTTGTTCTCGGAGTTCTTGGATTCGTTTGATGTAGTCGAGTGCGTCTTTTGATAGTTTGTCTAGTCTTTCGCCGTTGATGTCGCCTGGTTTTAGTTTGCCGTGTTCATATGCTTTCCAGACTTTAATCATTATTTCTTCGAGGATGTCGACGTATTTTTTTTCGACGAGTTTTTCTTTTTCGTAGAAGATTTCTTTGAAGAGTCGGACGGTTTCTTTTGGGGTTGGTGGGGCTAGTCCGTATAACATTAGTAGTCCTTGGGTTGGGGTTGAGATTCCCCAGAAGAGGTCAAGGGTTGCGATGTCGAAGATTCGTTTTTCGATTGTTTCTTTCAGTTTGTTGCCGGATGACATGAACATGTCGATTGCTTCTGGGGATGGTTTGATTTTCCCCATTCTTAATAATGATTTCCATGGTAGGAATGTTCCGCGGTCGTAGAGTGGGACGCCGTCTCTGATGAATGTGAAGAATACGGGGTGGGCGTCTTTTACTCCGTCCCAGAATTCTGTTAGTAGCCATATTTGGACGTTTAGGACGTTTTTTACTCCGGCGATTAGTTGGGCTTCGTTGATGTATGAGTAGATTATTCCTCTGAGTTTTTCCTTGAGTTCGAGTCGTGGCATTCGTTTGACGTCGGTGTCGTCGATTATTACTGAGATATCTACGTCGGATGTTTTTGTTGTTTCTCCTCGGGTTAGTGAGCCGTATATGACATAGGAGGTTACGTATTTTTCGAATTTTTTGAGGACGAGGGATTTGTGGATTTGGGCGACTCTGATGTAGCTTAGGATTCCTTTGTCGAGTATTGGGAAGGACATTGAGAGGGCTTCCATAACTTCGAATTTTGAGTCGAGGCCGAGGTTCCAGAAGTCTATTGGTGTCATTACATGAATCCAGAATTTGTCGTTTGTTTTTTTTGCGATTGATATTGCGTCGAGGCGGATTTGTCCGATGTTTTTGAATTGTTTTTCTGGGATTATTGTTAAGATGTGGATTAGTTCTCGTTTTGTGTCTTCTTCGGAGATTTCATATTCTTCTTCTATTTTTTTTGATGCTTGTGCTGGGATAATTCCTATGGCTTCGATGAATTTGTGTTTTTTTAGAATTTCGGTTTTGAATTTTTCGATTTCTTTTTGGGTTTTGTCCATTTTCTTTTTTAGGGCTTCGTCGATTTGGTTGGACATTGGGAGGTTTCCGAGTTTTGATTTTGGGA
>CAZLQO010000051.1:0-3835 GCA_964561955.1 Candidatus Woesearchaeota archaeon
ATACCAAACTTCAATCTCCTGCGGCAACAAATACATGTTAACTATAGTTAACAATACTTTATAAATATTTCTAACTTAACAACGACAGAGAGGCAAGTTCAAATCACGAAATTGAAATTTCGCATAACCAAGGATAAAAGGTTCGCTTTCGCTCTCCCAAATTTTTCATTTAATTAGAAATAATCTTCCCTCAAAATTGTTTTTTATTTTTTCTTATGCAATTTTTTCTTTTCTACTTTTTCAGCTTCTTTTCTTAAAATTGCAAAATAAAATATTATTACAAATATCTCTCCTAAAATTAAATTGACAACCATCCAACCATATCTTTTAATTTCGTAAGCATTATAAACCATCCCAATCCTAAAGACAAGAATCATAATAATTGAAATTGAAATTACAAGTCCCAAAATAAAAGAAAAAGTATCGTTGTTACTCAAACTTTCGGAAGAACTTATATGCAAAACCATTGGGATAACAAATAGTGCAATCGCAACACAAAAAAACTTATCCCAAAATTTTATCTTCTTTTTATTTATCATTTTTATTACCTAAATAAATTTTTAATTTTTGAAAAAAACCCTTCTCCAGAACCATCATTAACTACCCTTACATTTAAGAGTTTATCTCCATCTACTGCATAATTTCCAAAAATCTCGTGTGCAATTTCAGGGTCTTCCCTATCTAATTCAAGGGCATTTTTAGATAAGATGTTTATTACCATCATCTCAGAGAAACGATGCATGCCTAATAATAAATTCTCTTCGTCGCCCATATCATAATATTTAATATTTGTGTGGTCGTCTGGATAAAAAGTTCTTCCATCATCCCATATTTCTTCAAAATTCCCAAACAAAGATTTTATCTTATTTATAAAATTCAATACTTCCTCAGCAGAACTTGATTTTGAAGTAACCAATATAGAATACCCCTCATCCCCTACTTTTTCTTTTTTCAAATTCCATTTGTTTGTTTTTGCATAATTTTGTAAAATCTTTTCAAATTTTTTATAATCTTCTTTTGTAAAATCAATTTTCATTCCAACTCCAATAAAAAGATTTTTTCTTCTTCGTATGGGTGTTTTTAATGACTTCATTATGAACAAATTAAAGAAAAAGAGTTTTTAACTCTTATGTCAAGTCACAATAATGTTTTTAAAGTCGTTAGAATACAGAATAATATGGCACATTGGTCAGATAAAATAGTTGATGACATTATTGGAGCATTTAGAGTTTTTGTAGTTTCTGCAATTATAATTTTTGTAGCCCTCGCAATAGCTAAAGCATTGTATCCCCCATTTCCATTAGATAATTCCTCTTCAGGTATCGTTTCAGTTATTTTAGGAATCTTTTTAGTATTGATTAAATACATCAAAGGCAAAAATAATTTTTAATTTCTAAAAAACATTTTTCCACCCCCAAGATTATTTCATTCTTTTTAGAAAAAAGAAACAAAAATCAAACTTATCTCTCTAATGCATTAATCATCCCACCCCCTCAACCTGAAAAAACTCTAACAAACCCTCCGTGCTAGTCCGTGAAGTTAGTATGCCCCAACCAAATAAAATAAATAAGTGAGGGTACCGTGGTTAATTTCCCTTCTTCAAAAACCCAATCACTCCAAACAACATCTTCCCAATTTCATCCAATTCCTTCAACAAAGAATCCCTCTTCTCATCAGAAATATACCCAGCCTTACAAGCCAAAATCACCTGATTCTCAAGCTCCTTCTTACTCCCAATAGAATGATGCAAATAAGAAATATAACTCTTTATAGTACTCTCCCCAGAGCCCTCACAAATATTTGAACTTATACTTTCCGCAGAACGCCTCATCTGATCTCCTAAAGCATATTTCTCATAATCAGGAAAACCCAAAGTAATTCTTTTAATCTCCTCATATATATCAACGGCACGATGCCAAACCTTCAACTTCTTATAATCATACATTTTTCAACACCCTATAACAACGGGCAAAGCCCTACTTCCAGCCGAAGGCGAACTTCCAGCGAAGCGAACTTCCCACTTCCAGGAAATCAAAGATTTCCGAACTATCAGCGTTTAAGAAACGCTGATTGCCCCAACCGGACAACCACTTTCAGCATCCTTCTCACAAGTCAACTTTTCAACCTCGCCCTTCAAAGCAACAGCCTTCCCATCCTTCAATTCAAAAGACTTCGGACAAGTCGCAGCACAAGCCCCACACCCAATGCACTTATCCCTGTCCACTGATATTTGATGTACCATTCAAAACCTCCGTATCATTTAACTCCTCAACTCCATCAATAGAAAAATACTCATTAACAACAACATCCTCATCAACCCCACTAATAACCCCCCCAGTCATATTCGAAAGCAACCAAAACCCAAGCCCAACAACAATCAAAATCCCAACAACAATCAAAATCCTTCTCATAACAAACAAAACCCACCAACATTTATAAACTTAATTAAACTAAAAAATAAATGATAGCAACAATCTGGATACTAATAATCATAGCCGCAATCCTAATCATAATCTTCTTCACATACTACAACAAATTCGTCCGACTATCCCAACAAATCGACAACGCCCTCGCCCAAATCTCCGTCCAACTAAAAAAACGATCAGACCTAATCCCAAACCTACTAGCCTCAGTAAAAGGCTACATGAAACACGAAAAGGGTATAATCAAAGAAGTAACAGACGCAAGAAAAGCCCTAGTAGGAGCATCCGGAGTCGAAGCAAAAATGAAAGCCGGTAACAAATTACAGTCAGCACTAAAATCAATCTTCGCAATAGCAGAAAACTACCCCGACCTAAAAGCAAACACAAACTTCCTACACCTCCAACAAGAACTATCAGCAATCGAAGACAAAGTAGCATACGCCCGACAATTCTACAACGACGGCATCATGTCCTACAACGTCATGACAAACACAATCCCAGGCAAATGGTTCGCCTCACTCTACGGATTCAAAAAACGAGAATACCTAAAAATCCCAGAAGCAGCCAAAGCCGTCCCAAAAGTTGAATTCTAACACAAACCCTTAAAAACCCGAATGTATTAATTAATACATGAAATTATCAAGCAAATCCTTCCCAGACCTAATCGCCTCAGCCCCCCAACTAGACACAGTCCTAATGGTCGAAGACTTCATTGAAGAAAACTCAGGAGAATTAACCCCAGGAGAAATCTTCAGAAAACTCCCCAAAAAAATGCTCTGGCGAACATTCAAAATAATCCTAGCCTACCTAGAAAACTCAAACAAAATCGTATTCTGCAAAGACGATACCATAGTATGGATTTGGGACCCAGAAGGTGCAAAAAAATACCTAAATAACAAAAACCTAGAAGTAAATTTATAATGGTAGAAATTCGTTATGCAGACAATAAAATAAAAAAATCTTTCGAACGATTAAAAGAAAAAGACGAATACCTTTATAGACACATAAAAAACGCAATAGAAAACATCAAAGACGACCCTTCATGTTGCATAAAAATTCCAAAAAAACTTTTCCCAAAAGACTGGTGCAAAGAGTACAAAATAGACAATCTGTTTAAATATAATCTACCAAACGGCTGGAGATTATTTTATTCATTAAAAGGTTTAAATATAGAAGTTGTAGCCATCCTCCTAGGCTTCATGAATCATAAAAATTACGAAAGAAAATTTAACTACTAAAATGAAACAAAGAATATCATTCCACGACGAAATCGCAAAAAACAAAAGAAGCTCATACCTACTCATAGGAGCAGTATTAGCAATCCTCCTAGCCCTAATCTACTCAATATCCTTCGCAATCGGCGGAGACTACTTCTTCATAATAATCATAGCAGGAACAGCAATCTCAATCCT
>CAZLQO010000052.1:0-3805 GCA_964561955.1 Candidatus Woesearchaeota archaeon
GACGAATGCGACGAATTCCTCGACTCCTTCGCCAACGAACGAAAAATAAACCTCAACCGACTACACACAGCCCTCTCAAACCTAACCCCAAAAGAAAAAGAAAAACGAACGGTCATCAAAAAACTAATCCGAGAAATCAGTAACACAATATACGAAAACCCAATCGAAATCCAAAAAATAAAACAATCACCAATTTTAGAAATAATTAAAATAGCAATCAAAAACCCAAACCTCGCCGAAGACGAAGAACTAAACTACTACAACACATTGGTAGAAATCGCCCGCTCATTCGAAAACCTCCTCGACGAAACCTACATCTCAATCGAAAAAACCAACACCACCCAAAAAGGATTATTCGACCAACAAGCGACAAGCAACAAACAACAAGCAACTTTCATCTCCCTTGTCTCCATCAACCTCGCCCAAAAACTCAAAGAACTCATCGAACAAAACAACGTCCTCGTCATGATGTCAGGAACTCTCCACTCAGAGCAAGTTCTCAAAGATATCTTCGGGCTAAAAGATTTCAAAATCATCGAAGCTGAAACCCAAAACCCCGGAACAATCAACAAACAGCGAACAGGGCTAGAAAAAAACTGCTCCTTCAAAAGTTTCAAAGACGGAACAATCACAAGAAACCAATACCTAAAAATCCTCGACATGTGCATGGCAAAATCAAAACAACCAACCCTCGTCCACATCTCAGCATTCAAAGACCTCCCAACAGAAAACGAAAACCAAACCCTAAAACTCGACAACCTAATAACCCAAGAAAAATTAAAAGATTTACAATCAAAAGGCAACACCGCCGTCGACGAATTCACATTAGGCGAAACAGACATCCTATTCACAACAAGATGTGCCCGAGGCGTCGACTTCCCCGGCGACAAATGCAACTCAATCGTCATCACAAAATTCCCCTACCCAAACATCCAAGGACTCTTCTGGAAAATCCTAAAAAAAGAACAACCCGAAAAATTCATGGAATTCTACATGGACAAAGCAAGACGAGACCTCTACCAAAAAATCGCAAGGGGAATAAGATTCAAAGGCGACAAAGTAAACCTTTACTCCCCAGATATCAGAGTCCTAAACGCAAATTTAAATTAATCAACAACAGAAAGATTTAATAACTCCAAATAATTATCAATACTAATTAACACCATGGGCTCTGTAAAAGGACCCCATGTTTTTATAATGTGAATTCTAACAAAAAGGCGATTATTTACATCGACGGGAGTAATTTTTATTTTTCTATTAAGAAAACTTTTAATCTAAAAATTGACATAGAAAAATTTTGCCAAAAAATAACAGAAAAAGAAAATCTTGTAGCAATCAAATATTATATTTCTCCTGTTCCCCAAAAAGACAACCCAAAAGCATATGCCGAACAACAAAGTTTCTTTGAAAAAATAAAGAAAATAGAAAAATTAAAAATAATATTCGGTAGATTAGAAAAACACAAAAAAGACGGCAAAACATTCTACGTAGAAAAAGCGACAGATATAAACATAGCACAAGATTTAATCTTCGACGCCATAGATAACAACTACGACAAAGCATTCCTCGTATCAAACGACGGCGACTTCTCAAATGTCATCTCATCAATAATAAACAGACTCAACAAAGAAATAATATACGTAGCAATAGGAAACAAAAAATCAATCTCATACCATCTAAAAAAGTAGCCTCATTCACACAAATAATAAATAAAGAATTTATCAAAGACGTAATAAATTAATCACTATCTTCCAAATCAGCCTCAGCCTTCTCAAGCGAAAAAGCAGCATCCGTCAAAACCTTCTCCACCTCACCTTCAGAATCCGCAGCTTCTTTCGTCACAAGCTCCTCTGCAATTTTAATATGCTCCTCTGCCAATTCAATATTTTCCTTATCCATAAAACAAACAAATAATCAAGATATATAAATTAAACGCTACCACAACTTAAACTAAAAAGCAACCCGCCAGCGAAGCGACCCAATACCAATAAGAGAAGATAAAATTCCGACCCATTACCCCGAGAATCTTTGATTCTCGACGCCCACACCAGGAATTGAACCTGGGCGTCCCGAAGGACCAAGAGTTCTGGATAAGCGAAACTCCCACGTTTCGCCCAATCAAGTTTTCTGATTCCAGGGAACCTCATTTCCGAGCTGGCGAGAAAAACGTTAGGATTTTCAATCCGCCACTTTTTCTAAAAGAGGGAGCCTTTCCAGTCTTGTGCAATACCACTATGCGATATGGGCTTCTTGTTTTGTCCAAATTATACAATATGGGCAACATAACAAACCACAAACACAACTTTAAAAAACTTTAGTCAGCAATATTTAAATACATACAACCTTTAACAAAACAATGACAATAAAACTACCATCTCCATTTCCAAAAGATACCAAAATACAAATCGCAAGTCCAGAAGACGAATTCGAAAACAAGAAACTCCCAGAATCACAATACGCAATAAACCTAATCACAAAAATAGAAACCCCAGTCCAAGCAATCCAAGACGGAATAATCTTCAAAGTAAAAACAGACTCAAAAAAATGCAGCCTCGATAAAAAACTAACAAACCAAGCAAACTACATAGTAATCGATCACGGCGACGAAACCTACTCGGAATATTCACACCTCGGAACAAAAACACCCATAAGAGTCGGCCAAAAAATCAAAACAGGCGAAACAATCGGATACACCGGATTCTCAGGCTACATGAAAACCCCAAACCTTTACCTCAATATCTTCAAAATCGAAAAAGGGAAACCAGTCAGCCTACCATTCGAAATCAAAAAACCAAAAACACAAGAAGACATCGCAAAAATCGCCGGCATGATTTTAATCCTAACCCTAGCCGGCATCGCATTTATATTCTCAAGAATCACGGGCAACACAATCGGCGAAAAAACATCAAACCCATACGCAATAATCCTAATAATTCTCGCACTAATCTCCGGCACAACCTGGATAGCCCTAAAAAGAAAACAACACAAACCCTAGTCTACCATCTCAATCTTAATCTTAACCGTTCGAGGAATATTAATCCTCATAATATTATGCAAAATTTTATCGTTCGCCGGCAAATCAACAATCCTCTTATGAATCCTCATCTCATACCTATCAAACGTCGCAGTCCCATTCCCACACGGCGACTTCCGCGTCGTCACCTTCAACCTCTTCGTCGGCAACGGTATCGGCCCCGAAATCGGAATCCCAGCCCCGCTCGCAATCGTCTTTATTCTATCGATAACTTCATTCAACCTGTCAATCTCAACACTCTGCAATTTTATCCGGACCTTTGTCATAGCCCACAAACAAAAATTACACTTTTAAACCTTTCCAACCTCAGACAACTATGAACAAAAAACCAATCATAATCATAATCCTCTTCATAACCTCCGCCATCTTCTACTACCAACTTACCGAACCAAAACTCCAAGAATCACAAGTCTCAAGAATAATTGACGGCGACACAATCGAAACATCAAACGGGATAATCATAAGACTAATCGGCATAAACACCCCAGAAAAATCACAACCATTCTACCAAGAAGCAAAAACCTATCTAACTCAACTAATCCAAAACAAAACAATCCAAATAGAAACATACGGCACCGACAAATACAGCAGAACCCTCGCATACATTTTCCTCGACGACAAAAACATCAACGAGCAAATCCTAAAACAAGGACTAGCAACTTTATACTACTACGAAAAAGACCAACACTACAAAAAACTAAAACAAGCCGAAGAATTCGCAAGACTAAACCAAAAAGCACTCTGGCAAAAATCCCCCGACGAAAACTGCAT
>CAZLQO010000053.1:0-3488 GCA_964561955.1 Candidatus Woesearchaeota archaeon
CAAATTTTTTGGTGTGGGTTGCCTCACCAAAAAACTTCCCTTAAGCCCGATGTTAAACCCAAAACAAAAGTTCGTGTACGTCCGTGTAGCCCGTGGTTAAACTTTCCTACCCCCCAACCCTCGTCCCAACAAACCGCTTCCCCCGCAAAATACAATCAACAGATTTAAGCGACCCAACAATATAAGTCACAATCCTCTTCTCCAAAATCACCCTCGCTGCCGCCCCATCCAAAACAAAATGCTGCCCCGCCTCAAACTTCACCTTCGAAACAATCTCATAAAACTTCTCCCAAGATATCGAAGAAATAAACCGAGCCTTCTTATTCCCCTTAGGATTAGAACTATACAACCCCCGAACATTAGTCAAATTAATAAACGAACATTTAAGATACCCAGCAAGTTTAGCCGCAGTCCCGTCGCTAGTATTCTTCGCCCGATACCTCAATGCCCCACAAAACACAACCCGATTTCCCCTCAACAAATCCTTAACTCTCTTCATACTCAAAGGCAAATCCTCGTTCGCACTCTTCCCAAAAATCCTCGCCAAAAACCCAGCATGAAGTCGAGTCACAGCAATCCCTTCCATCGACTGCGACTTCGTCCCCTTTCCCAACTTCCTCAACGCCCCAATATACCTCCTCGCCGTCGACCCCCCGCCACAAACAACCACAAACTTCTTATCCCCATGCGCATCCAACAACAACTTAAATTTCTTAAGAAACCCCTCGTCAACATCATCCGGTACAATCCGCGACCCACCAAGCGAAATCACCCACACATCTTTCATAAACAACCAAAACAATTCACATTATTTAAATCCTACCGAACAGTAAACAACTCATCGTCATCAACATCAAACACCTTCAACCGAACCCCAGCATCCAACCACCCATGCGCATAAGCCAAAGCCGCAAACGCATTCACCCAATCACCCTTCCCCTCAAAATGCCGCGCGTCCGAAACATAATTCTCAACCATCCCGACAATCTCCTCAGCATCAACCTCACGCCCTTCAGTAATATTCTTCTTAACTTCGACCAACCCCCGACCAGTCAAATCAAAATATCTATTAAGTTTCTCCTGCGAAATCTCACTATCCATTAAAAAACACAACATTCAATATATATAAATTTACTCACAATCAACTATGCTCATAAACTCCGATGTCCGGAGCATTTCCATACCATTCTCTGCAACCACTAGGATTTGCCCCAGCAGTTGGACAATGATAACCAGAAACAATTATTCCATTGTTAATCAATTGGCTTTCAGGCGCAAGACTAAAAAAACTATTCACTTGATTTCTTATATAGTCAAGCTTTTGTTGAAGAGTCCAGCCAACTCCAAAATTAATATTAACAACAACGTTCTTGTTAACAACCCCTGGGTTTCCGGTTAAAGAATGTAAATCCCGTCCAAATCCTTGCATGCTCGCCAAATTACCTGCATTCGAAAAGAAATTATAATCACTATCATAAATATTTGATACTGGATTTATATCATTATTAACATTATCCAAAGCGATATTATCTCTCAAGTAGACTTGCCCATATCCAGGATAACTAGTATTATAGTTAGTTCCTAAATTAAACCCAACAAGCCCACTATAAGCTAAATTACCATATATCTTGCTTGGATAATAAATTCTCAACAGATTACTTGGTTTTGAAGATTCAAATGATAACCCATTATTATTAAATACAATATTCCCCATAATAGTATGTCTTCCACCACCACCTGCAGAAAACTTCAACCCCGCCCCATTCCCACCAGAATAAGTATGATTAAAAATGATATTATTTTTAGCAGTGCATTCAATAGAGGCATACATATCCATACCATCATCATCATTGCCAAATGCTATATTGCTCTCAAAGGTAGATCTATACATATGATTACCAGCGATACCATCTCCATTGCCAGGATTACCTGAATTTATATTATTATATGAAAGACAATTTCTAACTATGCAATATTGGGGAGCACTCATATCATCTTCAGGTTCCGGAAGATGCCAATCCTTAGAAATCCCACCCAAATAAACTCCTGTCCCAGTATTGCCATAAAATTCACTATATTCAATAACCATATTTATAATTGTTCCCATTGAATATATCCCATGACCAAGACTCGTACCGCCTATATTATTTCGTGCAATAACATTTCTTATAGTAATATTCTCACTAGGATTTACAGCAGTAGCATATTTATTTGCAGGACCAAAAACACTTAAACCAGATCTACTTGCACCTTCAAAAATTAATCCATCTATTATTATATTCTGAACTCCCGTACCAGATATATCTAAACTCGCACTTGGGGCTATCCCCAATGTTACAGCATAAAAATGCCCATTATCACTCGGACGCATTCCAGACAAAATAACATTTTCATTACCATAATTTGTAAAAGTAATTGGGCTTCCTGCTGTCCCACTTGTCAGAACATTCATCACAACAGCAGCATCCGTTAAAATCTGATGTTGATAATAAGCCCCTTCCCTAAAATAAACAGTATCCCCAGCAACAGCAGCATTTGCAGCTTCTTGCGGAGTATTATAAGCATCACCATCACTCCCCAAACAATTTCTTGCTATAATATTATAATTTCCAGTTAAACAATCACCAGTTAACAAATCATCAACATAAATCGCATTCGCAATCGGAACAAAATCTTCACAAAGCCCAGTATTCCAAACACAACTCAACCCACAAGCATTACCTTCACAAGCAGTTAAATTAGCCCCATCATAATCCCCACAACCACTCACTCCAACACAAACATCGGTAACACACGCTCCATCCGAACACATATCCCCAGTCCCACATGCAATTCTATCTGTTCTGTCTAAACACCCATCTCCACTTAAAGAACAATTATAAGGTATGCCAGTCAGAAAATCACAAAAACTTCCCGACGCCGAACACCCAACATCATCCACACAAGTTCCTGTCCCACCTTGTGCAACAAAAATATCCTGAATCTCCACCGTCGACAACGCCCTATCAAACACCATCACGTCGTCGATTAAACCACCAAAAAACAAACCTCCACCTATATATCCCCCACCAATTCTAAAATCATTAGAATTCGAAACCAAGCTCCCCGTCATAGGAACAGGCGTCCCATCCAAAACACCATTAACATAAACACTCGCATGAGTTCCATTATACACCCCAGCAACATGATACCACGTTCCCGCAACAGCATTGGTATTCCCTATCACCTCTATATAGTTCCCATTATAAGCCGCAAATCTAAAACTATCAACATCCCCCTGGTACCTTATAGTATATTGAGTATTCCAAGGAACAGCATCCACCTCACCCACACCCGCAATAAAATCCGAAATCCCAGCGAAACCACCAACAGAATAAACCCAAGCCATAATCGTAACATCACCCGTGATATCCAAAGAAGCAGACTTAACAACATTAACATAATCCCCAACCCCATCCAAACTCAAAACATCTCCCCTATCCACATCA
>CAZLQO010000054.1:0-3392 GCA_964561955.1 Candidatus Woesearchaeota archaeon
ATTCCTATTTATGAGGGTGTTGGGAAGAAGCGACGGATTGTTGGGTATCGACGGGGATAGGGCATATTGATTTTTTATAAAGATAGATATTATTAGGTGTTATCGTCTCGTACTTTTTCCCATCTTGCTACTGCTCTATTATATTCTGCTTCTGAGTAAAATTCTCTTTTATCATCCAGCTCTCTTAGTTTATATTGGGCGTGAACTCTTCTTTCAGCTTTTGATTCATCCATTGCTTTTTCTATTTCTCTTTTTTTAAGATGTTTATTTATTGTTTTGTCGGCTATTATAAATAATATTACAAGTGCTATTGCTATCCAATAAATTATATTTGCTTCGCCGAGATCGTCTTCTCTTATTAGCCAAAGGGAGAAGAATGATATTATATAAACTAACCATCCTACTTTTCTTCCGTATGGGCCGAGACCCGATTGATGGATAAAGAAGAAGTATATTATCAATGGGAGAAACACTGTTAGGGCGACGCCGAGGGTATTATATTGTAGTAAGATTGCTTGGATAAAATTGTCTGGTAGGTATCTTATTGATAATATTGAAATGGCACTTGAAATTATCCATTGAATTGGGTTGTTTTTTCTACCGCCGAAGATTGTGTTTTTACTTATGACGGTGTAGACTACCAATAATATTAAAGCGAAGAGTAGGATTTTAGCGAAGAGGAATTCATCGAAGGAGTCTATCTGGAAAATTGTTTCGCTGATGAATCTAATTAGGATACGAATTATTTCGCTTAATCCATCAGTGAGCTGGTAAACGCCTTGGACGGGGCCAGCGCTCGCAAATGAAATTTGTGAGAGGAAATAGACAATAGGGAATAGGGAATAGGGAAGACTTCTTTTTTTCATATTGGCGTTAGGAATTGGATGTTTATAAAATTGTTGATTGGAAATATTTATAAAGAAGTTTGTTGTTTGTTTGGGATGATAAGTAAAATGCCGGAGGCATATGTTTTTAGATATTGCAATAACAAAGTCCTTGCTTGTCAAAAACCTAAAGGTTTTTTCTAATGGTTGATGCGAAGAGGATTTTTGTTTTTGTTTTGCTTGGTGTGTTTTTGATTTCGTTTATGGCTGGGATTGTTGGAGCGGCTGAGGTTGAGGAGGATGTTCTGAGTGATAGTGATGTTGGGGTTAAACAGGTTGCTGGGGATATTTGGGGTGGGTTGAAGGAAATATCTTTTATAAATAGTACTAGTGAAGTGGCTGGTATCATTTCTAAATTATTGTTAATGATTTTGGTTATATTGCTTGTTTATTCTGTTGCTGATAGTTTTGGTCCGCTTAGTGGAGCTGATAAGAGTGGGTTGAGATGGGGAGTTTCTGCTATCATTGGTGTTTTGTCTTTTATGTTTGTGTCTATTGAAAATATTCGGGCGATTCTTGGAGCTTATGAGGCTCTTGGCGTTACTATGACGACGGTGATTCCTTTTGCTATTCTTGTATTTTTTGCGTATAAAATGGGGGAGCAGAAACCTGCTTTTTCCAGAGTTATAATGGTTCCTATATTTATTCTTTTTGGGGTTTATCTATTATTTAGATGGATGTATCTTCCTAATACGACACCACTAAAATGGATATATCTTTTGACGTTAGTTTTTGTTGTTTTATGGATTATTTTTTGGAAACCTATACAGAAGGCGATTGATAAAGCTAAGAATAAAGATATTAATACAAGGGCTGTGGGCACTGTCAGGAATGCTGTTTCTGGAGCCAAGGATCTTGAATCTGCACATAAAGGGCTTGGTGCTCCAGATGTTTCTGAATTATAGAGTTTGAATGAGATTATTTTTTAAATCTTTTATTTGCTTGCTCGTCGCCGAACATTTTAGAATATCTTTCTGTTGATTTTTTACTCACAAATCTTCCTCTTCTTTTGTTTGTTCCGCCTCTTCTCATTTTATGAGAGTAGGAGAATTCTTTGACTCCTTCTGAAAATATTTTAGCGCTTTCGAATCCTTCTTTTGCTTTCTCCCCCATCTCTTCTGCTTTTTCTATTTTTATTTTCTTTTTTATTTTATGGGAAACAAAATTGAATGCAAATATTACTAGTCCTGCTATTAATATTGCGACGATTGTACGTAAGGGACCCCACGAGGCTGTCCATTTGAACCAGCCAGCGACGTCAAAAAAGAACATTGCTATTATGTTTAGTGAGCCTGTGATTGAAACTAAAATGGTTATGATAATCGATGTTAGGATTTTTATGAAACCTTTATTTATGAACGGCATGAAATCGGTTATACTTAATATTAGTATAAAGAAACCTATCCATATTCCGAGGACGATTATTAATTGTTGCCAGGTTGATCCATCTTCTATGCCGAAGATTAAATTTAATGGTACTTTAAAAATTGGTGGGAGTGGGACTTCTCTTTCTAAGATGTCTTCTGTTCTGTTGTCGAGTCCTCCTTTTAGTGCGCTTAATTTTTCTTTTGTTTGTTTTGTAATGTTATCTTCGGCTATGACAAGTGGGAAAATTAACAGAAATAATAAAATTAATGTTGTCAACTCTTTTTTCATATGCTAATTGGGGGAATGGTGTTTAAATACTTTTTTTAATAAGGTTTAAAAGTTTGAACTGGTTAGTTAATTTATGAAAAAGAGTTTTGTTTTTATTCTGTTGGCGTTGTTGCTGGTGTCGTTTGTCGTTGCTGTTGATGTGCCGAGTGTCGGAGTTAATTCGAGTGATGTTGAAGCTGTTCAGGGCGTGGTTGATGAGTTGCCGTTTGACGATTCTGGGAATGTTAATTTTTCGAAGTATAATCCGATGATGTCGAATGCCGAGATTAGAATTATGGCGATTAATTTGTGGCTTGAGGAAAATGCTGTTTGGTTGAAGGCTGTTTTTGGGATGGTGCCGTCGATAACTTGGCTTTTTGCTTTTGTATTTTATTGGTGGTTGTTCTTTTTGGCGCAGGCTTTGAATGGAGTTGTTGGTGAGATGATTTATGATATTGTTACCGTTGCTAAAGAAAGTAGGGGAGACCCTACGGAACATTTGGATTTGATTCCTCTTTCGATGGCTCAGATTATTGGGCTTGTTTTGTTTGGCTTGTTTTTGTTGTTGAAGATTCCTCTTAATATTGGGAAGTTTTCTTATAATACTCTTAGTGCGATTTATAATTATGGTTGGATTGGGATATTGGTGATTGTGGTTGTGTTTGTTGTGATTATGATTTTCTTTCCTAATCTTATGAAAAAAATACTTTTGTCGATTAGATTGCGCGTTCGAGAAAAAGAGAAAAGGAAGGAATCTGTTAATAGGCAGGTGTTGGATAAGGTTGTTAAGGGGATGATGGGAAAATGATTTGTTTAGTGTCTGTCACTTTGAAATAACAACAAAGGAAAGGTTTTTATAGTGTGATTTTGTGG
>CAZLQO010000055.1:0-3391 GCA_964561955.1 Candidatus Woesearchaeota archaeon
GTCCAACAAACAATCCACGAATACATCACAGCTCACCTCGACGCCGGAATCCCATTAGAACAAATCGAAAACACCCTAGAGCAAAGCAAATCCCAAGGAAACTACACAAGCCAAGATATAATAGTAGCAATAAACAAAGCCTTCGAAAATCAACTAACAACAAGCTTTAAAAATAGTGATGTCACTACAAAGTATATACAAAAGGAAAAAACAGAACACCTGTCACCTGTCACCTGTCACCTGTCACCTCGCGATTCCCTGAATCGCGACGAGCAAGTCTTCATCGAATTCTTGCAAAAAAATCCAACCCACATACTAAGCACAGTAGAAGTATACCGGCAAATCGGACTCTCCGCAAGAAAAGGAACCAACGTCAAAAACTCCCTACAAGAAAAAGGACTAATCAAAATCAAAGAAATAAAATACGACAAAGGCTGGAAAAAATTAATAAGGCTAGCCTAATATCATATTCAACATATAAAAAATTAACAAATCCACGACTAGAACATAGAAATCAACTAACAACAATTCAAACAAAAAATTTGAATTCAGAAACACACCAGAAACAACGTGGAGCCAAAGGAATACCTTAGAAATAAGGTAATCCAAACGAAAATAATCTAGAGACAACTCTAGTTCTATATAAATTAATAATGGAATACCTACAAAAAGGAGTCAAACCAAAAAGGAGAACACTAAAATGGAAAAAACAAAAAAAATCACATTAGATGAAGTCCTATATAAAAAGTATGGGAGTAAAAATGAAGTAAATTACTCCTCTCAGTGTATAATTGAAACTCGTTTTGCTAAGATGTTCCCTTACATAAAACTACCCTTCTCCCTGCTGGTCTCGTGGATACCTGGGGTGAAAAAGAAACACATGAAAAAAGAACTCGCCAAAATTCTGATAAGAAATAAAATCGTAGGGGAAATGGATCTCGCTATGGAACTCATGGAAGAAATCTTAGTTAGAAAATTTAAAAGTAAATCAGGCGACTATAATTTCGAGCAATATCCCCAAAAGGACGGAACTATTCTCTACCGATTAACATTCTATTGGGACAATTATTAATAAACTTATACAACTCGACCAAAACACCAATCCCCAAAACACCAATCCCATTCGGCGCAACAAACCAACCAACAATCGCTGGCGGGCACCAAAATCATTAAGCCGATACCGACCCGCCAGCGGCCACATTAACTACTGATTTAAAAGGAGACAAAAATGAAACCTCTAACAAAATTCGACAGAGTATTCATATCCATTTACGAATGGAAAGAAATACCAATAACAGCGATAATGATGATAATGATAGGCGTCTTTGAGTGGCTAATCTTTGATGCCACATCAAAACAAAGAAATCCCGAAACCGGCCATCTAAACACCAGCGATACCATAATGCTTTTATTTTTTATGATTATTATCCCATTAGCAGGCACATGTATAATAATGGAGCTTTGGAAAGCCCGCAAAAAAGAATTCGACGACGAACCAGAACAGGAGGAACAATGGAAAAACTTCTAACTTTAGCAGTCGGCGAAACCCTATACGAAAGACGACGATTCTTTATTTTCATATTCGTCTCTATATACGCCGCATTAGGCTAAACAAATGACAAAAAGAGATATAGCTCAACGGCAGAGCGCCAGACTACATTCTGGAGGCCGAAGGCTCGACTCCTTCCATCTCCATTCGTCATCTAAACAAAATATAAACTCAACGCCAACAGGCAGAAAGGTAAAACAACAAGGAAAATAGATATAGTCTTAGAGGGAGAAATGTTGAATACCAAAGGAGAGATATTCTAAAACGAAAAAAATTTAACATTTCTAAAAGCGAGAAAGGACATATCATGAAGAAATTAATTATCACAATCACAATCTTGTTCCTCCTTGTCACAATGACAGGCTGTGCCGGAAGTTTTGGGAAACTCACACTTTTCCAAGTAGAAGACGGAACAGCTTCCTTCATTAAAGGAAGCTCAACGGCCAAACAATCTTCATCAGACGCTTCGTCTTGGTAAAATTTTGACAACGGGAGTCCATGGAGGGACTCCTTTTACAAGGAGAACAAAATGAAAAAGCTAACAATTCTAATTACGCTAACTATCTTGATTACATCAATATTCACGATAACAATGATAAAACTGGGAAGAGAACAAAACTTCCTTTGGGGAATAACAATTCTCCAAATCTCAATCAGTTGGTGTTTAATAAGAGAAATTAAAAATAAATCTCTGAAACAAATCCTATTCATCACACTAATGTCAACACTCCCTATCTCCATCAACCTAATAGGACAACTCGCCAACGAAATCAACATTAAACTATTCGAACAGACCGGAGAAATATTTCAAAAGTCGGCAAAAGCTCTCGCCGAACTTGGCTACCGAATCTCCAAAAACGAATGGAGACAACTAAACTCCTCAGAGTTATTTCGCCGCTCTCTATTCGGCACCACCGTCTTATTTTCCTTCCTTGTCCTATTATGGGAAGGAATTAAAAAAATACCGCTAACAAAAGAAAAGAGATAAATCAACAGAGCAAAAGGGGCAGGATAGAAACATAGACGGGACCACTATTATCGTCCTGCCCCATCGTTATTTCTAAGACCAACGAAACAACGCCAGCTCTCTTACGGCATTCTACAACTTATCCCGTAGATACCAGAGAGTCGGCGTCTTATTTGAACCAAGAAAGGACCACTCGATATGCTTAAAATCTGCCCAGAACACAAAGAAATCGAAACAAGACCAATAACGACAAGATGCCCAATATGTGGGAGAAAACTCAAGAAGAAGAAGAAGCCCAAGGAAAAGAAACAAAAAAGACAATCAAGACACACCAACGGATACCATAGATAATTAACCCAGAAAAGCCCTACCCCTAACACGTAGGGCTTTTTCTTTCTTTAAAGGAGAACAATTATGAGCAGAAAAAAATGGTTTCTAATCCTCATACTCGCAACAATTTTGTCTGGGGACTAATTTTTTGGGCAGCTTCAATATTACTCAATGAGATAGAGGCCCCCCAAAAATTGCCAAGAATAATAATTTACTGTCTCTTGTCTATGCTCAAATTACTCGCACAAGGAATATGTATTGCAGGAATCTTTGGATTCCTCTCTGTCAAAAAATAACACAACCACCAAGTCACACCACAGGACGACCCACTAATTTGGCCGTCCTTTTTTTTGGCCCTAACCTATATACTCCAATATAGCATATTACAACATATATAATAAACAATATACATCAACAACCCACTACCCAACACCAACAACCCAACACCCCCAGTCACTAACATTTAAATATAATAAATGCTAGTGACTGACATGGGTGACAAATACATCGCATGGCTTTCCGACCTTTCTAAAAAAGACCTCAAA
>CAZLQO010000056.1:0-3349 GCA_964561955.1 Candidatus Woesearchaeota archaeon
CCCTCGAAAAGTTTGACTTCATCTGATGTTTGTTTGCAGATTGCGCATCTCATTAGGCTAAGGAGAAAGGGTTGCTTTTAAGGAATATTGTGATGGAGTATATATTAAGACAGGAGGGGTTGAATTTGGTTTATGTTGGTTAGCTCGTAGATTGTTTGGTTGTTATTAATTATTATTGCTGGGAATTGTTCTATTTTGTATTGGGTTAGTAATAGGTTTAGGGATGTGAGGTTTTGGTCGGCTGCGATTGGGATTAGTAGAATGTCGTCTTGTTCTTGTTTTGCATCTAGGAGTATTTTTGACCAGACTTTCTGTGTGGCTTTTTTCGTTATTTGTTCTGTTTCGTATTCGTAGAGGTAGATTATGAGATTGTAGTTATCGCATCGGGATAGGGAGTCTTGGTTGTTCATCCAGAGGATTGTTCTTAGGAGGTCGTATTTTTTGTGGAGGAGTTTCATACCTCCGGTTAGTTTTCCTGATGTTTCGTATTTTTCTAGGAGTTTTGCTTCTTCATAGACTTGATTTGCGAAGTTTATGTTGTTTATTTTTAGTGCTTCGCAGTCGAGGTTTGAGACTTCTGTTAGTTTTAATCCTGCCATCGCATCTGTGAGGCTTATTTCTGATTGAAGATATAGATTGTTTATTTTGTTTGAGTTTCCTGTTTCTATTAGCATTCCTAAGAAAATTCCTGCTAGGAATATTACGATTGTTACTATTAGGGCTTCCCAAAAGACATGTTTTTTGCTTTTTAACATTTTGTTATTTTTAATTTTTAATTTGTATTGTGGCAAAGCCGTGCGTTAAATCCTGTCGCCCTTTGGTTGCTACGGATTTTACCATTCATTGTATCCTCTTGCGTATTTGTAGAATGCTACTATTAATAGAGGGGGGTACATGAGCAGATAGAAAAAAGAGTATATAAATATGTCGCGGACTGGGTGACCCGTGATGAGACCTTTTTCTTTTGACTTTGATATTGCTGTTATTGTGTATGCGAAGCCTAGTGTAAATAGGAAGATTCCGAAGAAAAAAAGAATGCTTGGGCTGATGCTCATATCTTCCATTGTTATTAGTGCTACTTGGGCTGCGACTGAGTATTTGGCTACTAGGAATCGGACCATGATGTATCTTGTTATTCGGTAGACGAGAAAAAAGAGACCGGTTAATCCGAGGAACCATGATACTATGAAGAATGGCATTATGAAGTAGCCGAGCATCCCGACTTCGAGGACTTTTTTTCTGTATTTTGCGACGGTTTGTATGCCGCCGACGTTCCATCGTATTCTTTGATGGAACCATGTTTTGATGGTTGTTGGTGGGGATGAGTAGATTATTGCTGGGACTGACATTTGTATTTTCCAGCCTTTTGATACGAGGTGCCATGTTAGTTCGATGTCTTCTGTTAGGTTGTTTTCGTCGAATCCGTTAACTTGGTTGAATGCTTCTTTTCTGTATATGCTTAATGGGCCGTTGGTTACATATATTGAGTCTAGGAACCCCAATAGCTTTCTTGTGAATGCTATGATTTTGTATTCTATTGCTTGGGTTCTTGTGAGGAAGTTTTTTGGGTTGTTGACGAAGACTCTTGATGTGACTCCTCCCGTTTTTTGGTCGTTGAAGAATCCTATCATTTGGCTGATGGCATTTTTGTTTGGTATTGAATCAGCGTCGCTGAATCCTATTAATTCTGTTTTTACGTATTTTACTCCGAAGTTTTTTGCTCCTGCGGCGTTTCCTGTATTTTTTGGTGTTTTTAGGGCTATGACTCTTGGGTATTTTTTGGCGTATTGTTTTATTATGTTGTATGAATTGTCTGTGCTGCAGTCATCTACTACTATTATTTTTTTTAGGCCTTTGTAATCTGAAGACAGGAAGGCTTCTATATTTTTAGCTATATTTTTTTCTTCGTTGAAGCATGGGATTATTATTGAAAGTGGGCGGATTTTGTCGGGTTTGATTATTTCGTAGAATTGTTTTCGGTTTTGTATGTATGTTAGGATGTAAATCATTAGGATGTAGAGTGCGATGAAGGTGTAAACGAGATAGAGTATTGTTAGGAATTCCATTTATTTGAATGACAAAATGATTATAAAAGGTTAATTGTTAATGGGATTATGAAGTGGTATTGGGTGATTTTATGTGTTATAGGTTTTGTTTTTGTTTGTTTGTTTTTCGTTAGGCTTGTTGGTTCGAGGTATATTGATGATGTTAATCCTTTGATGAATTGTTCGGTTAAATATTTAGAGAAGTCGGATGTTTTTTATGTCGTGCCGTATTTTGACGGGTTTATGATTAATGAGTCGAGGAATTGGTGTGATTTTATTTTGTCTTTAGATAAAGAGATTGGGATGCATGGAGTTAGACATAGTTATAAGGAATTTGGTTCGGATGTTTCTGCTCGGGATATTGAGTTGGGGATGGATATATTTGAAAGTTGTTTTGGTTTTCGGCCCGAGAGGTTTAAGGCGCCACAGTTGAAATTGAGTTCTCGAAATCGGGAGATTTTAAAGTATTATGGGTTTTCTATCGATGGGAAGAAGTTGTATTTTTTCCATAAGATTTATCATTGTAATAATGGTGGGATTCTGCCTAATATTTTTTATGATTTTATTTGACTATTTCTTTTTGCTTTTCTGTTTGTGAGTTTGCGGGTTTGTTTACGTTGAAATACTCGTAGAATTCTTCTGAGAGTGCGAGTTCGATGGTGTGCCCGACGCGTTTTGCTGTGATGAGTCCGAGTTGTCTGAATTTTTTTATGTGGTCGTAGGATTTGTTGCCTCGTATTTTGATTATGACTGATTGTTTTATTGGTTGTTTGTATGCGATTATTGCGAGGGTTTCCTGTTCGGCTTTTGTGAATTCGGCTGAGCCCGTCGCTAATTTGTTGATTAGGTAATGGTATTTTTCGGCAACATCCATTTTCCATGAGTTGTTTCGGTTGATTAAGCGAAGGACGCCGTGTGAGTATTTTTTTTCTAGTCTATTTAGGATTTCTTTGAGCATGATTGGGTTTATGTCTGTGAGCATTATTAATTCTTGGAGATTTAAATGTCGACCGGCGATGAAGAGTGCGGCTTCGACTTTTTCTTCGGAATCTTTTTCTTTGTTTTCGAATTCATTTTCAATTTCTTTGGCGGTTGATTCTGTTATTGTTGGATGGTCGTTGATTATTGGTTGCTGGTCGTTGGCTTGCTGGTTTTCCATGTAAGTTATTGGGAAGGGAGTTTTAAAGGATTTGGTTTTGAGAATCTTTCTTTTGAATAACTTTAAATAGTTTATTTTGTTGTGGTTTTCATGGAGGCGAAGGCGATTTGGGGTTGGGTTTTGATTGCGGCTGTGATTGTTGTTG
>CAZLQO010000057.1:0-3235 GCA_964561955.1 Candidatus Woesearchaeota archaeon
ATTATCAAAGCCAAAGTCGACTTCCCCGTCCCAGCCGGCCCCGCAAACAACAAATGAGGAATATTCAAAGAATTCGTCAACGCCCTAACCCTCTTAATAATCTCCTCCTGCCCAACCATGTCGTCAAATTTCTTAGGACGATACTTCTCCGTCCACACCTCCGAACTATAATGCTCCATCAAAAAAAACCATAAACCAACTTTATAAGGATTGTTGTAATAAATACTCACCAAAATTCTCCCACCATTGCACCAATATACTATTACACTATTACACAAAAAATATCACAGATATTTTTACTTATTCCTCTTCAACTTCCTCTTCCGCTTTTCCTTCTTAAGTCTCTTCCTCTGCCACTTCCATCTCATCTGACCTTTCTTCTTCCATCTTCGCGAACTTCTCTTCATATTAATTTACCTAAAATTCACTTTATAAAACTTACCCAATAGCCCCACCAGGATTCGTAACCCGGGAAATATGGGGCGTAGGAATTTGGTCGTCGGTAGTAGGGAGAAGATTTAATCCCTTGCGTTTTCCTCGACGGTAAAACCTTTATTTAAATTTCCGTATTTAGTTCCCTTTCTTCTCTGATATTTTTTCTTACGGGTTTCAGAAACGGCGGTTAATAATTTCTTTAATTTATCTTGGCTTAAATCCTCTAATGTAATTTCCCTTCCTTCCGTGTCTAACAACCTAACACCAAATTCACTTGCTCCCCTTCCTAAAGGTATAGCCCCGCCAGGATTCGAACCTGGGTCACGAGGCCCAGAACCTCGTATCCTTGACCACTAGACTACAGGGCTATGTAGTCGCCATATTGCCTTCATGATGCATCTCTGACGCAACTTTAGACTACAGAGCTATGATTTATGACAAAACTTAACTTTAAAAAACTTTATAACTCAACTAAATATAAACATACATGACAAAAATCAAAGCAACACTAATCTCAGAAAGAATCACATCAAACACAACCGAAGCCCAATCTCTCTTCGCGAAATCCCGATTCGGCGAAAAACTCAACGAAAAAATTCTATACTCTCTCCCAGAAGCCCTCTTTCTCGTCGAAAACAAAAAAATGGAAATCTACAACCACCAAGACAAAAAACTAACCCAAAAAGAAATCCTAAAAAAATTCGAACGCATCGATAAAAAATTCAAAACAAAATACCTCGTCTTTAAAAACCTCCGACAAAAAGGATACATAGTAAAATCAGCCCTAAAATTCGGAGCAGAATTCCGAGTCTACGAAAAAGGCAAAAAAATCAACAACTCTCACTCAAAATGGATTTGCTTTCCCGTCTCCGAAAACAAACAAATGACATGGCAAGACTTCTCCGCGAAAAACCGAGTTGCCCACTCAACCAAAAAAAATCTCCTTATCGCAATCGCCGACGAAGAAGGAGACATCTCATACTACGAGGTCAAATGGACTCAACCATAAACAAAAAACCTTAACTTTTTATTTTGCAAGGACTTTGCCATTGCATAATTTAAAACCAATACATCTGACATATCCTTAACCATAAATATATTTATAACTTAACGACTTCTCTAAACCACATGATAGACATTCAAGAAAAAAAGAATAAAATAATCTCCTTCCTAAAAATAAGCGGACCATCCCTCCCTGTCAGAATCGCAAAAACAATAGAGATGGACCCAATCTTCGCATCGGCAATTCTCTCAGAACTACTCGACTCAAAACAAATCAAAACAAGCCACCTAAAAATAGGCGCATCCCCATTGTATCTCCTCCCAAGCCAAGAACAAATGCTCGAAAACCACACAGAAAACCTAAAGCCCCTCGAAAAAGAAGCATTTCTAAAATTAAAAGAAAACAAAACTCTAATTGACGAAAACGAAGAACCACCAATACGCGTCGCCCTACGAAACATCAAAGACTTCGCAATCCCATTCAAATCTCAAGATAAAATAATGTGGGAATACGCTTTCGCAAAAGAAAAAGAAACCCCTCTCCAGAAACCCACAAATCGCCAGTCGCCAGTCGCCCCCCAAAAATCTCAGATTTCAATCGAACCCATCTTCAAAAAAACAACAACCCAACACCCAGCACCCAGCACCTCAAAACCTACAGCTTCAAAAACCTTCCTAAAAAAAATCGAAGAATTCCTACAAAAACAAAACACAGAAATAATATCAATAGAAGAAGTCGACAAAAAAAGACTCATTGCAAAAACAAAATCAGACTCCCAAGTCTCTATTCTCTTCGCATTCAACAAAAAACGAATAACAGAAAGCGAATTGATAAAATGCTACAGAAAGACAAAAACCTCAAACCTCAACTACCACATCATCACAACCGGAGAACCAACAAAAAAAATGAATGAAACAATCGAAGCTTACAAAAAATTAACAAAGATAGACCAATTAAAAATATAGACAATAAACTTTTAAACCCAAATTAACACGACTAACCATGGGAAGAATCAAATCCAAACTAATCAAAAGAACATCAAGACAACTAATCAAAAATTCAAACGAACTGTTCAGTAAAACGTTTGAAGAAAATAAGAAACCCCTCGGCAACGCCCTGCCAAGCAAAAAAATGCGAAACAAAATAGCAGGATACATCGCACGAATTAATAAAAACACAAAAAACATCATTAACGACACAGACTAAATACAATGACTGAAGAAACAAAAAAATCCGAAGAGAACTCTATTTTTATAGGAGGCAAGCCATTCATGAACTATGTAACTGGCGTAATCATGCAATTCGGAAATGGCGCCAAAGAAGTAACCGTCAAAGCACGAGGAAAATTCATATCAAAAAGCGTCGATGTCGCAGAAGTAGCAAGAAGAAAATTCCTCGAGGATAAAAACGTATCAATAAAAAACGTATCAATCGGAAGCGAAGAATTCGAAAACAAAGAAGGCAAACTCGTCAATGTATCCATTATAGAAATCGTACTACAAAAAAACTAATCATTTTTTCTTAGACTTCAATAACTTATCAATCTTCTTATCAATCGCAATAACCCTTTTCTCAATAATTTTCATTCTCTTCCTCGAGCGAAAACCAAGAATCCCCATAATCACAACATAAATAACATAAATAATAGCAAAAACCCCAACAGCTTTCAAAATAGTGACAAGCCCACCAATACTAACCAAAAGCTCCGGCGACAAAACCGAAGTCAAATTCTCAAAAACCCCATCAATAGCCATAAAATAAAAAAGAAATCATTATATATAAAACTAATGCAACAAC
>CAZLQO010000058.1:0-3215 GCA_964561955.1 Candidatus Woesearchaeota archaeon
GACTAATTAGCATAACCGACAACGGACAATTCTACGAAGTAGTTCTCTCAATCAATGGACAAGAAGCCCCGGTCCAGGTTACAAAAGACGGAGAAAACCTAATCCCACAACTAATCCCATTAACAGCAAGAGCAACCCAAGAAACCCCATCAGAACCATCAACACCAACTCCTACTAACATTCCAAAATCAGACAAGCCGGAAGCACAACTATATGTAATGTCTCACTGTCCTTATGGAGTCGAAGCCCAAAAGATATTTATGCCAGTAATGGAACTATTGGGAGATAAGACAACAATTCAAGTTCACTTTGTAGACTACGCAATGCACGGCAAACTAGAAATCGATGATAACAACATTGAATACTGCCTTCAGAAAGAACAGCCAGAAGCATTCATATCTTTCATGAAATGCTTTGTTGAATCAGAAGATTCTACCGCATGTCTCAACTCAACATCAGGAATCGATAAAATAAAACTAGATTCTTGCATAGATTCTACTGATAAACAATACAAGATTACCGAATTATACAACGATCAATCAACATGGTTAAGCGGAAGATATCCCCAATACCCCGTTGAAGCAAATTTAAATGATCAATTTGGAGTCCAAGGCTCAGAAAGTTTTATCATCAATGGTGTAAAAATATCTCCTGCAGAATATAGATGGGATGCGAACAAAATGAAAGACCTAATCTGTAATGCATTCAATACAGCACCAGAAGAATGCTCTCAAACAATCGGCACCAGCTCAAATGATGGACCTACGGCAGGAGACTGTAGTTAAAAAAATTATTCTTTATTAAAAATTCCCCCTCAAACAACACAACAGCCAAGTCCCTATTTTCTATTATCTGTTTTCTAATCTCTTCATCACACAGCAACAACAACCTTATCTAAATACCCAATCTCATCCTCACTCAACTTCAACTCTCTTCTAATGCCATCATTAGACAAAATAATCTTCAACAACAAAAAATCCCTCATCGCAGTCTTAGTAGAAATATGACAAACCTTAGCATACTTCTGGCAAATCGTCTTCTTCTTCGCAGCCCTCTGATTCTGCAACCATATCTTCAATATACGCGACGGCTTCTTATACTGGGTCCAACCAGTTCTATTATAACCCTTTACCGAAGCCACCCCCGCCCCCAACAAAAAATACTCATAAACCATAAACCTCCAATGCCTCTGCCGACGAATCCTCCCCCGAAAAACATCAGCCAAACTCAACGCCTCAATCGCCCGACACAACTCCTCGCCCTTATACGCAATCGGCAAATTCTCCTCGACCCACAAAAACACATCATCAATCGGCATCCCAACATCATCATAAACCCTTAACATCTCCTCGTCAATCTTCGCATTCTGAAACACATGCTGCAACGCCGTAAAAATCGACCTCTCCTTATTCCGCTCCCCAACCTCTTTAACCAACTCCAACGAATCCATCCCCGCCAAAAGTTGCAAATCATTCAACGCCGCCCGAATATCTCCCCTCGCTCGAATCGCAATCGAAGTCAAAACCTCCGACAACACCGCGCAATTTTCCTTCTCACAAACCTCTTTCAAAACCCCAAGCACAACCTTGTAATCAACCTCCTTCAATGCCACCATCTCCGCCTTCCGCCTCAACAAACTAAACTTCTTATCCCAAATATCATTCGCAGTAATAATCACCGGAAACGCCGACTTCTCCAGCAAAGCCAACAACTCTCCAATCCCGCCCCTATCCTTAACCGAATGAATCCCGTCAACCTCATCAACCAAAATTATCTTCCCCTTCCTAAACAAACTCTTCTGCCTCGACGCCGGTCCAATAATCTCACCAATCTTCTCCTTATTCCTCAAATCCGACGCATTCAATTCCAAAATCTCAGCATCACTCTCAGCCGCAATCGCATAAGCCAAAGAAGTCTTCCCAACCCCAGCCGGCCCATGCAAAACCAC
Organism: Candidatus Woesearchaeota archaeon; assembly: GCA_964561955.1. GTDB lineage: Archaea > Nanobdellota > Nanobdellia > Pacearchaeales > GW2011-AR1 > JAGVXH01. The sequence continues at coordinate 1,949 of CAZLQO010000058.1, forward strand.
CGCCCGCTTCTTCGGAAAACTCTTCAAAAAAATCTTAACCTTATCAATCGCCAAATCCTGCCCCCGCACATCTAAAAAACACCGCGCCCGATACTTCTCACACCACGGCACACTATCCATATTCATCATCCTTCAGCCACTAAAGATTTAGCTCTTTCTAATATTTCAATCACTCCCTCTCTACAACGACTAACTCTTTGCTTAAGTATATACAAAGGGATCTTTCTTAATTTTTTCAATCCTCCCAAAACACCATACGCCAAAGGCTTTAAATCTCCCTCAAGCAAATTACTCTCCTCTCTGGTCAAATCTCTCCTAAAATTATAATTCTCAAACTCCCTCGCAATTCTTTTTACAACTCTCGCATCATCTAACAAACATTTTCTCTGATGCCTCTCATTCCCAAATACACTATAAAACTCTCTCTCTAAATAATTAATTACCATCAATCCCTCTTTATATAAAATTTACTTTCCATATAATTCTCTAAAATCCTCTCACTCGGGAAAAACATTGGCGACGGCAAATCGTCCAAATCAAACCATACCCACTCAACAATCTCATCCGGCTCCATCACGCTCGACTCTCCGTCAAAAAACTCGCTAAAAAATCCAATCGTAACAAAATGCGCATCATCAACTCTATCATTACTAACACAAATAACCTTCACCTTTTCCAAAAAAATCCCAGTCTCCTCCATCAATTCCCGCTTCGCGCCCTCCTCAAAACTCTCCCCAAACTCAAACTTCCCACCCGGCATCGTCCAAGTCCCCGCACCATGCAACAAAGAATCAGCCTTTTCCGGATCATCATGTCTCCGCCCAAGCAAAACCTTTCCATCCCTCAAAAGCATAATCCCAAAACCAGCCCCAACCCTTTTTTTATCAGACATCTAATCCCCCATGTCTCTCCGCAAACTCAATATCTTCTACTAAAGTATATGGAACATAACACCAACCTCCACACAAAACACTTATTCCCCCCTTCCTTTCCCCAAAAATCTTTTTCCTAAACCTATCTTCTCCATAATATATCTTCCTACCAATAAAATCAGATCCAGAGACTATACCAAAACCAGAATATCTATCAGCCATCTTCTTCAATTCATCTCTAGCAGAATCAAACCTTTCAAAAAAACGAGACAACCTCATCAGCCCCATCACACCCCCCCCCTCAAATCCCCCTTCTCTCCCCCAATCCCCCCCCAAATAAAACACGCAATCAAACTCTCCAACCGAATAAACCCGTCCCCCCCCCAGACCAACCC
>CAZLQO010000059.1:0-3192 GCA_964561955.1 Candidatus Woesearchaeota archaeon
CCTCTCATCAACAACAAACAAAACCAACCTATATAAAATTTCGCATAACCAATAATAAAAAATCGCTTCACTCTCCAAATTTTTCATTTAATTAGAAAAAAATATAAACCTATCGATACAATCAAATCTATGAAAAGATATGGTTACGGGATTAAAGATGGAATGACTTTAGGATTTACCTTGGGGATGTTCCTTTCTCAAATAATCGAACTTACAAATAGAACTACTAATTTAAGAAATAAACATAACATGATTGAACATATCAATATTATAGTAGGGGAAGAGCTATCTGGAGAAGATGAAAAAGAAATTAATGAAAATTTACCAATCATAAAACAAATTGAGGTATTTGCGGGTGATTTCAATAAACATATTAAATTCTTTAATGATAATAATTTAAAAAGAATGTCCCTCTATTTTCCAAATCTACCTTTCCTAAAATTGATTAACAAAGAAGAGTTGCTATTGCAATTAAATAAAAGATTTTTAAAAAGCTACAAGAAAAAAGACTCTCAAGAATTAGCTAACGAAGTTTTAGACCTAAAGATAACCACTATTATTAATGAGCCTATTAATTCTATTTTAAATTTCAAGAAACATATTTCAAACTTATTTAGAGATATTAATATAAAATTACCAAAGAAATATGCTAGAGGATTCCTTGAAGCAAAAATAAATTTATCTACAGGCTGTTCTGAAACTGCAGTATTTGCTACCGGAAGAGCAATAGAGACTTTAGTAGATGATTTATTAATTAATGAGATAAAAAAATCTACTATTAAAGAAATGGATTTAAAAACTACAAAATTAGAAGATAAAATTGGGAAACTAAAAGGGATTTCTATAATTAATAACAAAGAATTTCATATTTTACAAAAATTAAAATTCGACAGAAACGATTTTGGACATCCTTTTGATAGAGAGGTTTCTTTTAATGAAGCTAAAAGGATTATTTTAGATGCTTTAGAGTTAGCAATTATTTTAAAAAAGAAACTAACCCTCATCCCTTCAAAACATAATCCATCGCCGCCATCACCGCCTTAGCCCCCTCGCCAGCCGCAACAACAATCTGCTTAGCCACAACATCCGTGCAATCCCCAGCCGCAAAAATCCCAGGCACCGACGTCAAATTCTCACAATGCGTCCTCGTCCCCCGAAACAACTTTATCTCCCCCCACTTATTCTTCTTCACATCAACAAACCCCGCATCAGTAATCAACCCAACCTCAACAAAAACCCCACTCAACTTCAAAACCATCTTCTTAGTCCCCTCACTATACCTCAACCCACTAACGACCTTGTCACCAACAATCTCAGAAACCTTCGCCCCAGTAATCACACTAATCTTCCTCTCCGCCAAAACCTTATCCCTCAAATATTTCTCCCCACCCAACTTCGCCATCGACTCCAAAAGATAAACCTTCTTCGCATACTTAGCCAAAAACAAAACAGCCTCCATCCCAGAATTCCCGCCACCGACGACGGCAACAGTCTTCCCCTTATATAACGGCGCATCACAAGTCGCACAATAAGTCAAACCCTTCCCCAAAAACTTCTCCTCACCCGGCACTCCCAACTTCCTCGGCTTTTTCCCCGTCGCAACAATCACGGCCCTCGCCTCATAAATTCCTCTATTGGTTTTAACAACAAACCTGACGCCATTCTTCCTAATCGACAAAATTTCCTCCAACTTAATCTTAACTTTATACTTATCCAAATTCTCCCTGAAATGCCCAACCAACTCTAATCCCGTCAACGAACTATCAACCCCCGGATAATTTTCAACCTCCGAACTCCAACTCATCTGCCCCCCAACATCCATACTCAAAATCAAAAACTTAATCTTCCGCCGCGCCGCATAAATCACAGCAGTCATCCCCGCCGGCCCCGCACCAACAATTATCAAATCATACATCCTGTCTTCTCCCACTCTTTTTCTTTTTTTCAAACAAACTCCAAATGACATACAGAATAAAAAAAGGAATTAAAATATTTAAAATATTACTACATACCATCTCAAAAAACGAAGTACGATAACAATCACATCCAATGCCCACTAAATAATATTGATCATAATAAGACACACTAACACACTCACACCTTACTAAACTATTAAAATATCTACTAAACAAAATCCATAACACTATCGCCAAAACACCTGCAACAACTTTCCACTTATTTGATTTAAAATTCATCACTACAACCTCTCGATTAAGTCGACCATTCTGCAACTATATCCCCATTCATTATCATACCAAGAAAGAACCTTAACTAAATTCCCATTAACCTTCGTCAACTTAGAATCAAAAATCGAAGAAGCAGAATTCCCAATAACATCAGAAGAAACCAACTCGTCCTCGCTATAATCTAAAACCCCCTTCATCTTCCCAGAAGCCTTCTTCATCGCCCGATTAACCTCATTAACACTAACCGATTTATTCAAAGTACAAACAAAATCAACAATACTACCACAAGCAACCGGAGCCCGAATCGCCATCCCATCAATCTTACCCTTCAATTTAGGAATTACAACCTCAGTCGCAACAGTCGCCCCCGAAGTAGTCGGAACCAAATTCACACCAGCCGCTCGCCCCCGCCGAAATTTCTTATGCGCACCATCAACAAGACCCTGGTCCCCAGTATACGCATGCACCGTCGTCATAAACCCCTTCTTCAAACCAAACGCATCATCCAAAACCTTAACAACCGGAGCAATACAATTCGTCGTACACGAAGCCATCGAAACAATCTTATGCGACTTCTTCAACCCTCGCTCATTAACTCCCAACACAACCGTATAATCAACATCCTTCGCCGAAGCCGTAATCAAAACCTTCTTAGCCCCAGCAAGCAAATGCTTCAAAGCCCCCTCCTTATTCGTAAAAAACCCCGTCGCCTCAACAACAACATCAACCCCAAACTCCGCCCACGGCAAATCCGCAGGGTTCTCTTTAGACGTCACAATAATCTTTTTCCCACCAACCTTAATAAAATCCTTCCCAATCTCAACCTTTTTATCATACGGACCATAAACAGAATCATACTTCAACAAATAAGCCAAACTCTCAACCCCAGCCAAATCATTTACAGCAACGACATTCACCCCCTTCTCCAACGCCCGCCTAAACACAGCACGCCCAATCCGACCAAAACCATTAATAGCAACTCTCATCCTCTTCAACGTCCAACCCA
>CAZLQO010000060.1:0-3085 GCA_964561955.1 Candidatus Woesearchaeota archaeon
TGATTGGGACTGGGGGAAAGGCGAGGAAGACGATTGAGAATTTGACGGGGTCGGTTCTTGTGATTCAGGGGAATAGGGTTGGGTTGATTGTTGATTCTGAGCATTTGGATGTGACTGTTCAGGCGATTGAGTCGTTGATTCAGGGGGCGAAGCATGGGAATGTTTTTGCGAGGTTGGAGAAGCAGAATGTTGCTCGGCGGAGGTTTGATAGTGAGGATTTGGGGTTGAAGGTATGAAGAGGTAGTTTTAAAAATGATTTATATTTTTAGTTGTTATGCTTTCGTAGCTCAGTAGGTAGAGCGCACGGCTGTTAACCGTGATGTCGGAGGTTCGAGTCCTCCCGAAAGCGTTTAATCTATGGGAGTGGTTTGGTGTTATTGTTTAGTGGTTATAATAGAAAGATTTAAAAGGTTTTTAGTTTGGGGGATTTTATGAGAAAGATTTTGTATAAAGTTCATTCGACGGTTCCACCTGCAGAGTGTGGGATTGGGATATTTACAAAAAGAGAGATGGATGAAGCGTTGAAGCAACCGAGAGTTGGAGGTGTTATATATGATGCACATTATAGGGATAAAAAAAATGATTTACCAGAGAATAGGAGGAGAACTGGAATAAAATATACTACTTGTTTGTGTGACGATAGTATTGATGTTGAAAAGAAGGCTAACGAAGCACTTAGAGATGCTGAGGCTGCGAATGAGATTGGGCAAACATTAGTGGGATATTTTGGGCATGAGTATGGAATTTTTAGAGATGGTATGAAAAGAGATTTTCTTGTTCCGCTGATGAAGGCATATAGAAAAAGGCACTTGATTACGGTGCTTCATCCACATACTGTTTTGAGTGATCCTGAGGAATATGGTGGGGATTATAGAGGGATTATGGAGGGTGCGGTCCAGGAGGCGGATTTGATTTTGGGGATGACGCCGAGTGCGATTGACATGCTGGAGGATATTTATGATGCGCCGAGGGAGAACATGGTTTATAATCCACATGGAGTTGATATGTTGTCTTTTGGTTTAAGTCGCCCTGTATTGAAAAAAAGATATTTTGGGAGTCCAGATTTTAATTTATGGCTTTCGGGAGGGTTTTTTTCCAACGGGAAGAAGATTGATGAGGCAATTAGGGCGTTGGGAATATATAGAGATAAATCTGGTGATAGTAATTGGAAGTATTTGGTTTTAGGATTACAGAAAGACAAAGCTTATGTTGATAAATGTTTTAATGCTGCAAAAGAGCGGGGGATGAATCCGATAAATTTTGGAGAAGGCAGGAGTGATGTTGATTTAGAAAAATTGAGAAGTTATGATTTAACTAAAAAGAATGTCATATTTTTTAATGCGTTCCCAAGTATCGAGGCGTCACATGTAGCTAAATTGATGTGTGATGGTGGTATTATTGTAAATGAGTCGAATTCGCAGATTTCTTCTGGGGAGTTGGTCAAATATTTGGCTGCTAAACGTGTTGCTCTTTGTTATGAGTGTCCTATCGCTAGTGATTTAGAAAGAGAGAGTGGGGTTTTTGTTGTCAAGCGAGACATTCAATCTTTTGCCGAGAGCATTGGTTTTTTTTGTAATTCTGCTGATAGGAAAAGATTGGAATTGTCTTCGGGAATTACCAGTACTCGTTTTGCGTGGGATAAGACTGTTAGAAATTTGGTAGATGCGACTTCTGTTATTGTGGACAAAATAGAGGAAGATAACCTAGAGGATAGAGTTAGAGGTTGTTGTTGATGATAATTTTATAAAGTTACTAATCTAATTGTTTTTATGAAGTTGAGGGATGCGATTGAAACGAGAACGAGTGTGCGGCGGTTTCATCATAAGAAGCCGGATTGGCGGAAGATTATTAGAGCGATTGATGCGGCGAGATTTGCTCCGAGTGCTGGAGGGAAGTTTGTTTTGAGGTTTATTTTGGTGTCTAATGAGAAAAAGATTGCGGAGATTGCGGCTGCGACTCAGCAGGATTTTGTTGGTAGTGCTAAGTATATTGTTGTCGCTGTTTCGGATGATTCGAAGTTGGTTCAGAGTTATGGAGAGAAGGGGGTTCGTTATGCGGCGCAGCAGGCAGGGGCGGCGATTGAGAATTTTTTGTTGGCTTTGACTGAGGAAAAGTTGGTAACGGCGTGGGTTGGGCATTTTTATGAGGAGCAGGTTCGGAGGACTTTGGATATTCCAGAGGGGTTGAGTATTGAGGCTGTGTTTCCGATTGGGAAGGAATCTGGAAGTAAGATTAAGGAGTCTGTCTCGAGGAAGATGAAGTTGGAGAATGTTTTGTATTTTGATAAGTGGGGAGAGAAGAAGATGGTCCCGATGGTTAAGGTTAGTAGGGATGTAGTTTAGTCTAAGTTAGAGTCTTCGAGGAGCCCTTCGGCTTCACATATTTTTTCACAGGTTTTTGATGAGAGAAATTCTATTCCCCTTCGTGGTAGGAATGTTGTCACTCTTTTTATGTAATCTACTCCGAGATATCCAAGCCCGGTTACCATGTATGCTATACATTCTATACATTTTAGGATTGGTGTCGATGGTTCTTCAAAAGAGTAGTGTATTTTGTGTCTTTTGTTATTTTTCTCCATATGGTTTTTATAGATTGAGGGTATAAAAGAATTACTATGCCCGCTTTCGCGGGCAAAAAATAAATAAAAATAAATTGTTTGTTTATCGCAAGTCGTCTAAGCCGAGTTCGTTGACGCTGATTGATTTTTCGTCGTCGAAGTTACTCGAGTGTTTGCCGAGGATGTAAGGGGATTTTACTCCCGTCATTATTGTAATAACTCTTACTCTTCCTTGGAACTCTTTGTTGACTCGGGCTCCGATGATTACTTGTGCTTCTGGCGATAGGCTTTCTGTTACGAGTCGTCCGATGCTGTCGAATTCTTCGAGCTTCAAGTCTGGTCCACAGGTTATGTGGATTAATGCGCCGGTTGCTCCTCGGTAGTCCACGTCAAGTAGTGGGTGAGTGAGGGCTTGTTGCACTGCTGCGTCGACTCTTGCGTTCGAGTTGTCTTCTCCGATTCCTATTACTGCTACGTCGCCGTTTTTCATAATTGAAGAAACGTCTGCGTAGTCCAGGTTGATTAATG
>CAZLQO010000061.1:0-3067 GCA_964561955.1 Candidatus Woesearchaeota archaeon
CTTCCGACTCTTTTTTTGACCATGGTTTTGGCGCATTGTCTTAGGTCTGTGTCTGGGGCGACGTGGATGAAGTTTCGTGTCATGAGGTCGCCGACTTTTATTCCTGTGTCCATAGTTATTTTAGGTGTAGATTGTTTATATAGTTTGGTTAGTATTTTGGGATGACACTGGAGTATAATAATTTTTATAAAGGGGATTTTGATATTAGGGGGATGTTAAGGTTAACGGAGATAGCTGATAGTGAATTGTTGACTCAGGAGGAAAGAACAGCTGTAGAAAAGGTCTATAATTTTTTGAAAGATAAGCCCTCAACGATAGTTGGAGTTTCTGAATGTCTTAGTGATGGGTTTATGACTTCTCCATTGCCCCAGATTCATGCAACTTATATCCAGTATGCGGTGGATGTTCTTAAGAAGAATAATTTGATTAAATCGGATTCGTTTGAGATTTATTCTGTAAAAGGATAACTGGAGTATAATAATTCTTATAAAGAACTTGTAATATTTTTTGGTATGGTAGAGAGTGTTGTGCCGGGCGAGGGTAGTCGGATTTTGGGGAGAGATGCGCAGAGGAATAATATTTTGGCGGCGCGGGTCGTTGCCGAGACAGTGAAGACGACTTTGGGTCCGAAAGGGATGGATAAGATGTTGGTTGACCGGGCTGGGAATATTATTGTGACGAATGATGGGGTGACGATTTTGGATGAGATGGATATTGAGCATCCGGCGGCGAAGATGGTTGTGGAGATTGCGAAGACTCAGGACGATGAGGTTGGGGATGGGACGACGACTGCTGTGATGTTGGCTGGGAAGTTTTTGGAGAATGCGGAGAAGTTGTTGGATATGAAGATTCATCCGACGGTTATTACTCGGGGTTATCGATGGGCGGAGGAAAAGGCGCAGGAGATTTTGAAGGATTTGGCGTTTGAGATTAGTTCGAAGGATGATTTGGTTAAGGTTGCGCAGACGGCGATGACGGGGAAAGGTGTTGAATATTTGAGGGAGAAGTTTGCGGAGATTGTTGTTGAGGCGGTTGATATTGTTGCTAGTGGTAAGAATATAGATTTGGGTAATATTAAGGTTGAGAAGCGGAAGGGTGGGGCGATTGAGGATTCGGAGTTGATTCGTGGGATTGTTTTGGATAAGGAGAGGGTTTCGCTTGATATGCCGTTGCGTGTTGATGGGGCTAAGATTGCTTTGATTGAGGAGGCGTTGGAGGTTAAGGGTCCTGAGATGGAGGCGAAGATTGCGGTGTCGTCGCCTGAGCAGTTGCAGAGTTTTTTGAATAAAGAGGATGCTATTTTGAAGGAGAAGGTGGAGATGGTTAAGGCTTCGGGGGCTAATGTTGTTTTTGTGCAGAAGGGAGTTGATGAGTTGGTGCAGTATTATTTGGCGAAGGCTGGGGTTTATGTTTGTCGTAGGGTTGCGAAGTCGGATATGCAGAGTTTGGCGAAGGCGACTGGGGGGAGGATTGTTTCGAAGTTGAGTGAGATGAGTGGGGATGATTTGGGTTTTGCTGAGTATGTTGAGGAGAGGAAGAGCGGGGATGATGGTATGACTTATGTTATGGGTTGTAAGAATCCGAAGGCTATTACTATTTTAGTTAGAGGGGGGACGGAGCATATTGTTGATGAGGTTGAGAGGGCGGTTCGTGATGCGTTGGGGGATGTTGCGGCAGTTGTTAAGGACGGGAAGGTTGTTGCTGGGGGTGGGGCGGTTGAGATTGAATTGGCGAAGAGGGTTAGGGAATTTGCTTCGGGGTTGGCTGGGCGTGAGAGGTTGGCGGTTGAAGAGTTTGCTTCGGCCTTGGAGTTTGTGCCGACGACTTTGGCGGAGAATGCGGGGATGGACCCGATTGATGTTTTGACGGAGTTGAGGGCGATGCATGATGCGGGGAATAAGGATTATGGTTTGAATTTGTTTAATGGGAGTATTGAGGATAATATGGAGAATGGGATTGTTGAGCCGTTGAAGGTTAAGACTCAGGCGATTGCTTCGGCTTCGGAAGTGGCTATAATGATTTTGAGGATTGATGATGTGATTGCGGCGCGGAAGGGTTCTGGGAATTCTGGGAAGCTTGGGAATATGGGGGGGTATGAGTAGGGAAGTGGATTTTTGGATTGATTGATTTTTTGGGGCAGGGGGAATATAGCACACGGATTCTCACGGATACTTAGGTAAGTTTTTATAAGTTAAATTGTTTTGTTGGGTGATAGGTTTATTGAGATTGGGTTGTTTTGGTGCTGGAACAAGTACGGGCAAAACATGGATGGAACGAATGAAGCCTGACTGGATGAATAAAAAGAAGAAAAAGAAAAAGAAGAAATGAGGTTGGCGTTGATGGATTTGTAGTTGGGTGAGATTAAGTAGATTGTTATTTATGATCTATTGCGTAGGTTTGTTAGTTCCCCAATGATTTCTGAAACTATCCAAATTAGTATACCTGCGAAAAGAAGTGCAGCCAAGAGGCCTATTGAGCTAATGCTGTTGTTTTTGGAGTTATAGAATATATTAATAAAATCTGAAGAAATAAAAGTTAGGAAACTTGTAAGGGCAATTACTACGCTTGTTAATGCTAAGATTTTGTTGAATTCTCCCTGTCTTTCTTGAGTTCTTCGCATATCTCTTCTGTCAATATATTCGTATCCTTTAGAGGTTATTTCATAAAATGGAAGCATATCATAGATATGTTTTGCGGGGAGCTTATCCGATTCTCTCATTTTCTTAATCAAAGATTCTTTTTCAACTTCTTGTCGTTTTAAAATATTATGGATTGTATCTTGGGGGATTTTTAAAGCTTCACTGATATGGGCTGTTGACATAGGGCCTTTCATTTCTAATAATCTCAGGATTCTTTCAAAGGAGTTCATTCTTAATTTGGTCATGTATAGTTAAGTTAATCTACTATTATAATAATTATTGTGATAGAGTTACATGAGCCGAAGGCGATAAGTTGCCAGAGGAGGTGATGGGTTGGTGAGACGAAATTGATTACGCGGCATGGGAAGATTTTTTCTAGGAATGGGAAGGCGATTGAGGTTTAGGGCGGGGTATGCGGAATACGAGAA
>CAZLQO010000062.1:0-807 GCA_964561955.1 Candidatus Woesearchaeota archaeon
CCATGACAAAAACACTCAACGCCAACAACCTTAGAAATCTTTTTAATCTGCTTCAAATTCAACTCCCTCGCCAAAACAATCCGCCTCGCCCCCAACTTCTTATAAAATTTCGCCGCAGCAACATTCGAAACCGAAGCCTGAGTTGAAACATGAAAAGGAACATTATACCGACGACACAATTCAATAACCGCCATATCCCAACAAACAATCGCATCAACATAATCTTTCGCCTTCTTCACAATCCTCTCCAACTTTTTTAATTCAGAATCATAAACCACAACATTCAAAGTCAAATACATCTTGACTTTTCCACAAATCTTCCTAATCTTCCTCAAACCCCTAAGAGAAAAATTCCTCGCCGCATCCCTCATGTTAAATTCCTTAAGCCCAAAATAAACAGCGTCGGCTCCAGCCTCAATCGCAGACCTAAGACTTCTAAAATCCCCAACAGGCGCAAGCAATTCATATTCCATAAATCAAGAACCGAAAATCCAATTATAAGGTTAACTATCAAATCGTCGTAATTTCAAAGTTACAAAAGTTTATAAATATTAAAATAATGTAATTATATGGAAAAATCAACATACCAAATAGAAAAAAACGTATCAGCAAGTTTTGCCAGCGTAAAAAAAGACATGCTAATGCTCAACGACGCATTCTCCGACCTCCACGACAAAATCCAACACCTATCCCTAAACCACGCAATGCTCCTCGAAGAAATAGAAAAACTCAGAAAAGAAACAGCACAGAAAACAAAAAAACCTTCAAAAAAACCAACCAAAAAAAAGAAACAATAATCTTCGCATC
>CAZLQO010000062.1:907-3044 GCA_964561955.1 Candidatus Woesearchaeota archaeon
ACCAGATGTGCCTACTGGGTAAAAACTTGTTTTTAACAAATTCAATCATAATCTTCGCATCACCAGATGTGCCTACTGGGTAAAAACTTGTTTTTAACAAATTCAATCATAATCTTTAAAAACCAATCCCCCAATAATATCTAAAGCCTACATAGTATAGTGGTTAGTACATGGCCCTGTCGCGGCCAAGACCCGGGTTCAATTCCCGGTGTGGGCGTCCAACAAACAACATATCTCTAAAAAAATCAATCCTCGTCAACAACACCCGGCTCACCAGGACCCTCATCAACTCCCGCTACATCACTACCACCACTATCTCCCCCATCAATAACCTTATTACTAACAACATTATCCCCGCCATCAACAACATTATTACCACCTCCAGCAACATCCGTCTTTACATTAGGAGTTAAACCATCATCCTCGTTAGACTCGCCAGTCACAACCACCTGCTTATCCCCCTCAACAACAACTCCACCGACTCCACCCGGTCCAGTCCCAGCAGCATAAGTTATATTCTTAATCTGATTTTGAATCTGATTCATCTCTTTTTTTATTCCCTGAGCTCCTTCATCTACTACCCATTCATTATTCTCCATCATCCACCCTTCCCTAATCTCCATCGGATGTTGTACAGTTCCATTAATATCCATTGTGCCATTAGCAGAAGTCCCGGGTGCATACTGCTTTGATTTGTTTTCAATCTCCCCTAAAATACCATTAATTTCATTTTCAATAATATAATTTATTAAACCTTCCTCATTTTCAATCATAGTAATCTCTCCACATTTTTCTTCTAAAAAAACATCTTCATCAAAACATTGAGGTATTGATTCTCTCATTGTTGGTGTTGACCCTTCTTTTCCACACTTATTTCTTGTTCCTATGAAATTCCCATATTCATCCCAATCCTCTTCTGTTTCTTTAAACTTATCATATTGTCTACATTCTGGTTTGTCGTTATAATCCCAACATTCTTCAGGAACACAATCTGAAGGCGTTGTCCCCCATAACATCTGCTCTTCTTTTGCTCTGAATAAATTCATCAAAAACTCCGGAACAAAACTTTCTGCCTTCAAAGCCCCCAAATAATTTAATTCGTCACAAGAAGTTTCATCTTCCTTATACTCACATTTCATCGCAAGAGCAACCATCTTCTCGCACCTCGCCTTCTGCTCAACATCAACATTAGCCTCGCAATTACAAGTCCCAGGATCATCAATACAACTCCTAATCTCCAACATCAACCGAACAAACATCCTCAACTGAAGATCCTTTAAATCCTTCAAATCATCCTTAAGCCCAGGAATAGCAGTATCCGGATTACATTCCGCCTCCCCCAACATCAAAACAAAATCCTCCTTCGCAAGCTCCGAACAATACTCATAAGTCTTCTCGGTAAGCTCCGCTGTAAGCCCAGTTTTCTCTTCCTCTAAAATATAATCATCAAACTCTTCAGAAAGCTCCCCCTCGATATTTATCTTTTCCTTAATTTCCTCGACGCTATCTCTAATCTCCTCAGAAGTATTAAGCGAAACCTTCTCTTGAATAATCTGAAGTTTCTTCGTCGCCCTCTCCAAATTTTTAATAGCCTCATCTTCACCCTGATTTCGAACATTCTCAATCGCCGAATTAATCTCCTTCTCCCTAGCCTCCAAAGCCAACCTCACCTTATCATCCCCAGAAGCAAAAAACATTTTAACATTGTCCACAAACCTATCAACCCCAGAATATTCCTGAGCCTGAATCAAAGGCAAAACCAAAAGAACTCCCACTAAAACTAAAACAATCACACCCTTTCTCATAATATACTATAGAATCAATCATATAAAAACCTTCCCCAACAAACCTTATAAACAATAAAAATCTCAACGAGAATGGAAGAGGTAACCAACAACTCTCAACTACAAAAAACAAACAAAGTCTGTTTCCTAAGCACCTTTCCCCCAAAAGAATGCGGAATAGCAACCTTCACACAAGATTTATCGTCGGCAATGAACAAAAAATTCAACCCAAAACTAAAATCCCAAATCATCGCACTAAACGACGACGCCCACTTCTACAACTACGACGAAAACGTCACAATGGAAATAAACAAAGACGACATCGACGACTACATCAACACGGCAAAAAAAAT
>CAZLQO010000063.1:0-2881 GCA_964561955.1 Candidatus Woesearchaeota archaeon
GTCAAAAAGTATTGTACTGGACCCTTGCTTAAATATTATTTCAAACTTTTCGTCGATTTTTGTAATTAATTTAATTTCTTTATCCAGGAAAATTTTACCTTTATTTTTGACAATTTCTTTTTTAAGAGAATCGGCTAAAACAGAGTATCCTCCCTGAAAATATCCCAGAGAAAAACTTCTTTTTTTGATTCTTGTCCAAAACCAGGACCCGGGAATTTTTTGGTAATTTTCACCGAACTTACTTTCTAAAAGTGGTTTCCAGATAATCCTAAAAGAATTTTCGCCCATAAAAGTTCGAATGAATTTTTCGGCGGTGATTTTTTCTAAAGGTTTCCAAAACGGATTTAGTTTTAAAAAAAGACTGACTGCTCCGGTTTTTATTTTATCGATAAGATTTAATTTTGGGAAAGAAAGAATACTTTGAGGATTATCAAAACGATAGATATTCCCATCCACAAAAACAGAAGATTTGGGAACTTTAAAGAAAAGTTTTTTTTCAATTCTTAATTCTTTTGAAAGTTGTAAAATTTCCTTGTCTGAAGAAAAAAAATGATGGTAATATTTTTCCAAAAACCATTTCCATTTTTCGTTCTTAAAATATCCTGCCAGCCCACCAATTTCATTTTCTTTTTCGAAAAGGTAAACCTCGTTGCCTTCTTTGGATAACAAATAGGCAGCAGTTAAGCCGCTAAAACCGGTGCCGATAATTGCAACTTTCATGGTTGAATTTTAACTCCTTGGGAGTTCTTTTTAAAGAAGGAGAAAAAGTACCCCAACGACCAGCAGAAGAATCCCTCCGCCAAGAAAAACCCAAGTCGGTAAGCTATTGCCGGATTTCGGAACCTCTCCTGAAGGTACGGTTGTTCTTGACGGCTTTTCTGTTGGGCTAACTTGAGCAAAAATAGTTGGACTTGGAGTTAAGGTTAAACTTTGTTTGATTGGTTGAGGGGTTGAGGTGGGTGGTGGGGGGTACTGTTTTGAGGGGGGCGGTTGATAATATTTTGGTTAGGGATGGGAAGTTGATTGTGTTGGATTATAAGACGCGGGGTTTTCCGTTGAAGGAGGATACGGCGGAGCATTATAGGAATCAGATGAATATGTATAATTTTTTGTTGAGGAAGAATGGGTATGAGACGGAAGATTTTGGGTTTCTGTTGTTTTATGTTCCTTCTCGAGTTTTGGAGAATGGAGATTTTGTTTTTGATGTTGAGGTGGTTAAGATGGATGTTGATGTTTCTAAGGCTGAGGAGGTTTGGCGTGGGGCTTTGGCTTTGTTGGGTTCTGCTTGTCCGAGTGAGACTTGTGAGTGGTGTAGGTTGTTGAAGGTTAAGTCGAGGGAGTATAATGGGAAGGTGTATCATAAGTATAGGATTAATCTTCCGGAGAAGGTGATTAGGGAGGCTGGGTTGAAAGATGGTGATGAGTTGGAAGCTGGTGTGGAGAGGGGTGAGGTTCGGTTGAGGAAGGGTAAATAGGTCTACAATATATTTTTTGTCTACATTTTTGTCTACATTTTTGTCACAAAGAGAAATCTATTTTTTGAGGGCCTTTTTTGTTTCGGTATATTCTTTTAGTAGGAATTCTATTGTTGGGCGGAGGTTTTTGTTTTTTTCGTATTCTTGTAGTGTTTGGTAGTATTCTCTGACGTGCTTTAGTTGGATATTGATTGGGGGTAGATTGTTTTTTAGTAAAATGTTGTTTAGTAAAAGTCTGCCGACTCTTCCGTTGCCGTCTGCGAATGGGTGAATGTTTTCGAATTGGTTATGTACGACGGAGGCTAAAATTAGTGGGGGGTATTTTCCTTTGTATTCGTCGTACCATTTGATTAATTCTTTTAGTAAGGAAACGATTCTTGATTGGGGTGCTCCTTCGTGGACGACGGTGCCCGAAGCGGTTCTGACAACTACTTCTTCTCCCTTCTTTCTGAGTTCTCCTGCAAAACTTTTTGAATTTTTAAATACAGTCTTATGAATTTCTTGTATTAGTTCTAGGGAAATGTGTTCTTTTGTATTTCTTATAAAATTTATAGCTTCGTCGACCCCGTAGGTTTCAGCAATGTCTTCTTTTGATTTTTCTTTGGGCCATTTGTTTTCTTCAATTAACTCTTTTACTTCTGTGTTTGTTAGTTCGCTTCCTTCGATGGCGTTGGTATTGTATGTGAATAATTCTGAGAAGATTTTCCAGTCATTTTCAGATAGGTGGATTACTTTTGGGTTGGCTTCTTTTTCAAGATGTTTAACAAATTCTATTTCTTCTTTTGATAGTTCTTTATCTAAGGGGTCTTTGACAACTTTATATTTTTCAATTTCGTCTAAGATTAACTTTTCTGCTTTCTTTGTTCGAGCTTCTAAGATGTCTTTTGGTAGGGCTGTTCCTAGAAGCTTACGAATTTTATGTATCTTCTCGCCTTCTCTGAATGAATGGGAGAGATAATATTTTGTTTTCCCTTTTGCTAATCTTTTTTCGA
The DNA here is from genome assembly GCA_964561955.1 of Candidatus Woesearchaeota archaeon. Lineage (GTDB taxonomy): Archaea > Nanobdellota > Nanobdellia > Pacearchaeales > GW2011-AR1 > JAGVXH01. The sequence continues at coordinate 2,468 of CAZLQO010000063.1, forward strand.
TATACATAATATTATAATAGTGTCTACATATTTAAACCTTTCTGTGTTTTTGTCTACAATCTTAAAATGAAAATAATATGAATTAATCATTCTTCCAATTCCAAAATTCTTTATCTCCAACAATTACGCTATCTAAAACTTTTATTCCTAATTCTTTTCCCGTTTCTTTTAGTTTTTCGTTTATCTCTAAGTCTTCGGGGCTTGGGCTTGGATCTCAGCTTGGGTGGTTGTGGACTAGGATTATTTTTGAGGAGGCGTTTCGGATTGCGGGGCGGAAGACTTCTCGGGGGTGGATGATTGAGGCGTCGAGGATTCCTTTTGAGATTAGTTGTTCTCCGATTATGTTGTTTTGGGTGTTGAGCATTAGGATGTAGAAGTGTTCTTCTTTTTTGTCTTTGAGTTTTTGGTGGAAGT
>CAZLQO010000064.1:0-2867 GCA_964561955.1 Candidatus Woesearchaeota archaeon
TTTCGAAGATTGAGGGGCATACGCATATGAGTATTAGGGCTGTGGATGGGAAGGTGGTTGAATGTAAGTTGAAGATTAGTGAGAATAAGAGGTTTTTTACCGAGGCTGTTGTTGGGTTGCCTTTCAATAGGGTTCCGATGACGATGTCGAGGATTTGTGGAACTTGTAGTTCGGCGCATGTTTTGTGTTCGTTGGAGGCGATTGAGAAAGGGTTTGAGGTTAAGGTTACGGAGCAGACGAGTAGGTTGAGGAATTTGTTGATTAACGCTTCGCATTTGAGGGATCATGCGATGCATTTGTATTTTTTTGTTTTACCTGATGTTTTCGGGGTTGATTCGGTTTTGGATTTTGGGGAGAAGTATCACAAGTGGATTCATTATGGGTTGGATGTGAAGGCGGCTGGGAATTATTTGGCGACGATTGTTGGAGGTCGGGCTGTGCATCCGCCGAATGCTGTTGTTGGAGGGTTTAGTGATTTCCCGAGTAAGGAGGAGGTTGCCGAGGCTGTTAAGAAGTTGAGTGATGTGAGGAAGGATGTTGTTGAGTTGATTGATTTGTTGTATAAGAGGCGGAGGGAGTGGGTGTTTAATCGGAAGACGAATTATGTTGGAATGGTGAATGATAATTATAGTTTTTTAGAGGGGAAAATTCGGACGGCGATGGGAAGTGAGGTTGAGGAGAAGGATTTTGCTGAGCATTTGGAGAGGGTCGTTTTGCCTTATTCGCATGCGAGTGCATTTGAGTTTGAGAGTAAGGAGTATTTAGTTGGGGCTTTGGCGAGGATGAATGTTAATAAAGATAAGTTGAATGCGTGGACGGTGAAGGATGCTGAGAAGACGTTGGGGGTTTTCCCGTCGGTGAATGTTTTTGATAATAATTTGGCGCAGGCGATTGAGATGTTGAGTATTATTGATAATTGTGTTGAGATTTTGAGGAAGCCGATTGTGGCTGAGAAGTTGGTTGAGGTTGCTCCGAAGAAGTCGGTTGGGATTGGAGTTGTCGAGGCGCCGAGGGGAACTTTGTATTATAGGTTGGATTTTAGCGATAAGGGAATTGTGACTTTTGCGGATTTGTGTATTCCGACGCAGCAGAATATTATTCATATGGAGAATTCGATTGCGGCTTATGTTGAGTTGTTGTTGGCTAAGGGGTTAGATAAAAAGAAGATTTCGTTTGAGGTTGAAAAGATGATTCGGGCTTATGATCCGTGTATGAGTTGTGCGGCGCATTTTTTGGAAGTGGATTGGGAGTAGCGTTGCGCGCAGTGTGTTGGTGCGTTAGTGTTTTAGTGCGATAGTTATTAAGGAAATGATTACGGATTTTATTTTAGGACTTTTGAGAATATAAATTTTTAAAAAGTAGGTGAATTAGTTTTTGTTATGGAAATTCAGGATGTTATTCAGGAGATAAGAAAGGATTATGAAACTAATGTTAAGCCATTAGTTGAAGCTGGGAATTTGGATGATGCAAATATGTATATGGGGGAGTTAATGATGCGGAGAATTATGCCGAATCAGATGAAGATAGAAGAATATCATTCAGGACCTACTTTGGTTTGTTGCGCAAAGTCTTTGGTTGAGAATTTGGGTCGTGGTGATTCTAATGTTAATATATTTGAAATGTATTTAAATCAATTAGAGTTGGCTGTGAAGAGTGGGAATAAGTTTTGATAATTGGGTTAGTGTTTCTTTTTCTGTGTAGTTCATTGGTATACCTATGATTTTAACTGAGTCGATGATGTTGAGTTTTTTTAGGAGTTTGAGGTTGAGGGCGAGGTCGAAGTCGTGCATTGAGTAGATTTTGTTGGCGTGGAGTTGGTCGATTGAGGTTATTGTTGTGACTTTGTCTATTCCTTTGACGGTGTCGAGGATTATTAAATGTCTGCCTTGTTTGTCGAGGTCTTCAGTTGGGTCGATTTCTTTGAATTCTATGTTTGGGTAAAGGGATTTTAGTTTTGGGAGAAGTTTTAGGGGAAGGGAATCTTGTTTGAGCAACGGATTGCCGAAGACGAGGATTTTCATTTGTATAGCGATTTGTATTTATCTAGTTCTTCTGGTTGGGTTTGGTCTGCTATCCAATCTAAATTGTTTACTTTGTTGTGTATGATTAGGATTTCTCCTGGTTTTATTGTTTCTAATATTCCATGTTCTCTTGCTGTTTGGATTTGTTTTCTTGTGAAGATTTTTACTTGGTTTCTTACTGGAAGTTCGTAGAAAGTGTGTAGGAAGGTGATAATTGTTTCGCCTATTATTTGTATTTGGTATGGGATTACTAAGTGGTCGAGTTTTTTTTGTTTTAGTGTGTCGGTGTTGTGTTTTCCGAAGAAGTGGTCTCTAATTTGTTCTATTGAATTTTCGTCTTGAATTGCTTTTATTGGACCGTTTGTTCTCATGTGTTGGTATACTTCTTGTTTGTTTTTGTGACAAGGATATGCATATTTGTATAATGGGCTTTCCATTGGGTTAGTATCTGTGAAATGTTAATAAACCTTTGTTGTCGCGGATATATATTGAATCGCCGTCGGTGTCCTGTGCCTTCGGCAGGGTGTTGGGTAGTCGGTTGCTTCGCTTGTCGGTAGTTGGTGTGTTAGTATCTTTGAAACAGAAGTAAACCATATTTATCTCTGATATATATTGAATCGCCGTCGGTGTTCCAGATGTGTGAGAAGTTTTGGGTGAATTGTGAGTTTGGGTTTAGTGTTGCTTGGTAGATGTGGGTTGCGTCGTCTTTGAATGTGATGTTTAGGATTTTGTTGCAGTTGTTTTTTAGGGTTAGGAATTCGGGTTCGTCGGTTTGGAATTCTATTATTTCGATGCAGTTTTCGTCGGGGGATTTTTGCCAGAGTGCTTTTTGGTTTAGTCTTGCGA
>CAZLQO010000065.1:0-2668 GCA_964561955.1 Candidatus Woesearchaeota archaeon
ATTTTGTTTGTGAATTTTTGGGAGACGGCGCAGGCGTATGTTGGGATGTTGTGGAGTTTTGCAAGTTTGACGAGAGTGTTTGTCCCGATTTTGTTTGCTAGTTCTTTTTTTGTAATAGCGTCGGCTCCGAAGAGGAATAGGTCGCATTTTTTTAGGGAGTGTTCGGCGGCTAGGTCTGGGGTTATGATTACTTTTATTTTTGCTTTTGCTAAGTCTGTTGCTGTTTGTCGTCCTTGCAATAATGGTTCGACTTCGGTTGTGTAGACAATGAAATTTTTCTTTCGTTTTTTCTTTGCGTATTTTAGAATGTCTATTACTGTTGAGCTGTGGCAATGGGTGTAGATGTTCATGTTGTTTTTAATTAGGGCTGCTCCTTTTTTTGCTGTTGTCTCGTGGGATTTTTTTAGGCTTGATAGGAATTTTTTTGCTGCTCTATTTTTGTTTTTAGATTTGAGTATGAGTTTGATTGCGTTTTGCATTAGGGGTTCGGTTGGTCGTGTCTTTAGGATTTGTTTTGCTGTTTGTTTTGTTGGCGATAGTAGGAATGCTTTGATTCCGGCTTTGGCTACGTTTTCGGCTCCTTGGATTTTTATTGATTTTATATCTTGTAGAATTTTATTGAAACGTTTTAATTCACCTTTTTTCATATTGTTATTAGTTGGTGTAGGTATAAAAGTTTAACCAATAATTTATATATGTGATAGTTCTTTTGTTTTTGGTGTTATGATGGATGAGGTGTTTATATGATAGAAATGTTGATGAAGCCGAAAAGAGCTGAGCGGCATCCGTGGGAGATGTTTTTTGTCGGGATGTTTTATGCTTCGGTAGCTTTGCTTTTGGTTATGTTTGTTTTTGGAAAGGACTCTATTTTGAAAGAGGGGTCTGGGTTATTGCTTGTAGTTTTTACGGTTATTTGTTGTTTGCCGTTTATGTATTATATTATTAAGTTAGAGGAAGGGAAGGATATTGAGATTGATGATTCTGGGCGCTTGATTAAAGAGCATTCGAAAGCGATTCGGGCTTTGATGTGGTTGTTTCTTGGTTTTGTTGTTGCGTTTTCATTTTGGTATATTTTATTTCCGGGTGCGGCTGGGCAGAATTTTAATTTTCAGATAAAAACTTTTTGTGCGATTAATAGTCCTTCGCATTATAGCTCTTGTTTGGAGCAACATGGGATTCCGATAGGGACTGGGGCAGCGACGGGGGCAACTGCTATTTTGAATATTTTTTCTAATAATATTTATGTTTTGATTTTTACGATTTTGTTTTCTTTGGCTTTTGGGGCTGGGGCAATTTTTATTTTGGTTTGGAATGCATCGGTGATAGCGTCAGCGATTGGGATTTTTGCGAAAGGAAATTTGGCGAGTTTGCCGATTGGGATTTTGAGATATATGATTCATGGGGTTCCTGAGATTGGAGCTTATTTTGTTGGAGCGTTAGCTGGTGGGATTATTTCTGTTGCCGTTATTAGGAGAGATTTGAGGGGGGAGGGGATTTGGAGGATATTGCAGGATTCGTTGTTGATGATAATTATTGCGATTGGGATTTTGTTGGTGGCGGCTTTGATGGAAGTTTATTTGACGCCGTTACTATTCTGACGAATAGACCGGCTAAGAATTTTTAGTTAGTCTTACGGCAGAGCCGTGCGATAAAATCGGTCTCCCTTTGGTCGCTGTGATTTTTATGGAAGTTTATCTAACTCCGTTGTTGTTCTAAAGGTTTAAAAATTAAATAATGTTTCTTTTTTTATGGAGTATGTGCTTTTGATTTCGGTGTTGATAAGTTTTTTGTTGACCGTTTTAGTTTTACCGACGTGGATTAAGAAGTGTCGGAAGATTGGGATGGTTTGGGAAGATATGAATAAGTTTGGGCATCCGAAAAATGTTGCGGCGTCGGGTGGGGTTGTTGTGATTATGGCTTTTGTGCTTGGGGTTTTGTCTTATGTTGCTTTGAAGACGTTTGTTTTTGGTGGGACAGTTAAGGCTTTGGAAATTTTTGCTTTGCTTGGTGTTGTTTTGATTTTGGGGATTGTTGGATTGACTGATGATTTGTTGGGTTGGAAAAATAAGGGGTTGTCTATTAGGATTCGGCTTTTGCTTGCGGCCGTAGCGTCGGTACCATTGGTCGTTATTAATGCCGGGACTCATTTTATGAATGTGCCTATTTTTGGAGCTGTTGAATTTGGGATTTTGTATCCGTTGGTTTTGATTCCGTTGGCCGTGATTGGCGTTTCTACGACTTATAATTTTTTGGCTGGATTTAATGGACTTGAGGCGGGACAGGGTATTTTGATTTTGGGGTTTTTGTCTTTTGTTGCTTACGCTACTGGGTCGGCTTGGCTTTGTGTCGTCGGTCTTTGTATGGTTGGGGCACTGATTGGGTTTTATTTTTTTAATAAAGTTCCTGCTGATGTTTTCCCTGGGGATATTGTGACTTATGTAATTGGGGCTTTGATTGCGGGAATGGCTATTCTTGGAAATTTTGAGAAGGTTGCCTTTGTTGTTTTTATTCCGTATATGATTGAGGTTGTTTTGAAATCTCGTGGGAAGTTGAAGAAACATTCGTTTGGCGTCCCTGATAGATATGGGAAGTTGAAGGTTCCTTATGATAAAATTTATGGGCTTGAGCATTTGGCGATTGTTGCCTTGGGAGATGGGGCTACTGAGAG
>CAZLQO010000066.1:0-2609 GCA_964561955.1 Candidatus Woesearchaeota archaeon
AAGATGTCTTTTTGTTTGTCGCAGATGTATCATGATAATGTTCGGGGGATTAAGTCTGGGTTTTCGAAGTTTGAGACGTTTCCTATTTGGGATTTGGAGATTGATCATCCGGTTAATTTGGCTTATGAGGCGGCGACGGCGGATATTGGGGATGTGAATATGATTGACCCATTTCATTTGAAGGCGCATGGTGTTGCTGCTGTTAATTATAATAGGGACATAGAGAATTTTCCGATTTTGAAAAAGATTCTTGAGAGGATTGGGCAGGGTGTTTTTGTTTCTCCGACGGAGATGGGGGTTAGTAAGGCTAAGCTTGGGATTGTTGATGATGATGTTGTGAGGGTTGCTTCTAAGCAAGAAGTTGTTCGGAGATATTTTAGGCATAAGAAAGAAAATGTTTTGGGTGTTGTTGACAAGGGTGTTGTTGATAAGATTGATAAGTTGATGGGGGAGCTGGATGTTGATGAGAGTTATCGGGAGGTGGTTGTTCCTGCGAGACGGGCTGCTGTTGTTGCGGAGGGGCAGGAAGGCAAGGGAAATAAGGGTTTTTATTGTGGTTCGGCGATTCAGATTGGTGATAAAATAATTAGTGGGAAAAATTCTGAGTTGCTTCATGCTGAGTCGGCTTGTGTTATTAATGCTTTGAAGTTTGTTTCTGGGATTCCTGATGATATCGCTCTTCTTTCTGAGTCGTTGATTGAAAGTATAAAAGAATTGAAGGGGAAAATTGTTAAGGATTCTAATCCGAGTTTGGATGTGAGTGAGATTTTGATTGCTTTGGCGGTTTCTTCTTCGACGAATCCTACGGCTAAAAGATGTATTGAAAATCTTTCTTTGTTGCGAGGTTGTGAGATGCATACGACTCATCTGTCGACGAAGGGTGATGAGGTTGGGTTGAGGGATTTGGGTATTAATTTGACGACTGATGCGGAGTTGGGTCCTAGGATTTATTTTAGAAATTAGGGAATGCATTAATTTATAAGTTTATTTTTCTTTTTTTTATTATGGAGGAAAAGAGGGTTAATCCGATTTTGAATTTGATTAGGGAGGAGTGGAAACATCTTGGAGATAGGAAAGGTTATTTTGTTTTTGCTTCGGTATTTTTTGTTATTGCGACTGCCATATCTTTATTGAATCCGTTGATTATAGGTTCGGTTTTTAACTCGGTTCAGAATTCTATTACTTCAGAGGCTGAGTTGTGGCGTCTGATTATTTTGATTTCTATGCTTTTGGTTACTAATATTGGTTTTTGGATTTTTCATTCGATTGGTAGATATGTTGAGTCGATGAATGGGTTTTATGTTAATCGTAATTATGTTAATTTGAAGTTGGGGAAGGTTTTGGAGTTGCCTGTAAAGTGGCATAAGGATCATCATTCTGGGGATACGATTGATAAGATAAATAAGGGGTCTTCGGGGATATTGTCGTTTTCTTCGTATGTTACTTTCCAGTTGATTTCTGCGGTTGTTAGTATTTTTGGTTCTTTATTGATTCTATTTTTTGTTGATTTTAGGATTGCGTTGTTTTCTTTGATTTATTCGTGTATTGTATTGTTTTTGATATTTAGAATTGATACTAAGCTTGTTGGGTACTATAAGGCTATAAATAAAAAATCGAATCGGGTTGCGGCGGGACTTTATGATTATATTAGTAATATTATTACGGTTGTGACCTTGCGGTTGAAGAAGACTGTTCGGGTTGAGGTCAATTCTCGGTTGATGGAGAGTGAGGGTTTGATGAAGAAGTCTTCTGTTTTGAGAGAAGCGAAGTGGAGTTTTGCTAGTGTTGCAATAAGTTTTATGATTGTTGTTTCTTTGAGTTTTAAGGCGTATAGTGATTTTTATTCTACTGGGATTATTTTGGTTGGGACGCTTTATATTTTGTATGGATATTTAAGGAATGTGGGGGATACTTTTTATCGGTTTGCTAGTCTTTATGGTGACATAAGTAAATATAATGCGAATTTGAATAATGCGAAGCCGATTGATGAGGCGTTTGAGAAAGTTAAGGAAGATGTTTTTAGGGATTTGCCGAGAGAGTGGGGATCTGTTGAGTTTAGGAATGTGGATTTTTCTTATGACGAGAAGGGTGACGCGAAGCATATTGAAGGGGTCGATTTTAAGTTTAAGCGAGGGGAGAAGATTGCGCTTGTTGGAGAGTCGGGTTCGGGAAAGAGTACGATGTTGACTTTGCTTCGCGGGCTTTATGCTCCAGATAGGGGAAGTGTTTATTGTGACGGGAAGAAGATAGCCCACGGATTTTCGAGACTGAAGAATCATATTACTTTGATTTCGCAGGAGCCTGAGATTTTTAATGATACTATTAAGAATAATATTACGATGGGGATTAGGACTTTGAATGAGGATTTGTTGGAGGTTATTGAGATGGCGCAGTTGAAGAAGGTTATTGGGAAGTTGAATAAGGGACTGAATACGAATGTTTTAGAGAAGGGTGTTTCTTTGTCTGGCGGAGAGAAACAGAGGTTGTCTTTGGCGAGGGGGTTGCTTGCGGCTAGGAAGAGTGAGATTGTTTTGCTTGATGAGCCGACGTCGAGTGTGGATAGTGAGAATGAAATGAAGATTCATGATAATATATTTTCGAAGTTTAAG
>CAZLQO010000067.1:0-2548 GCA_964561955.1 Candidatus Woesearchaeota archaeon
TCGTGAGACAGTTTGTATGATATCTACTAGATGTGTTGTTGATTGAGTGGAAGGACCCTCTAGTACGAGAGGAACGTGGGTTCGTAGCCTCTGGTCTACCAGTTGTTATGAGCAGGCTGGGCAGCTACGCTATAACCGATAAGTGCTGAAAGCATCTAAGCACGAAGCGGACCGCAAAACGAATCAACGTATGCCGCGGTAGAAGACCGCGTTGATAGAGACGGAATGTAAGCATTGAGCTTTTGCGATTTGTTCAGTTCGCGTCTACTAAAAGCTATATTGTTTTTGCTTAATTAGATTATCTATTTCAAGATTTATCTTGGGATGGTTATAGTGGTTTCTTATACTGTTCTTGTTTTGAATTTGTTTCTAAAGGTTTAAAATCTTGGTTGTTTTGTTTTAGAGATGAGTTTTGTTTTGAGGAGGCAGAGGGGGATGGTGATTACGAAGATGGCGAAACTTGCTATTGTTTTGTTTGTGTTGTCTCTTGCCTTTTCTTTTACGGATACGATTTGGGCGGTTTATCTTGATAGTTTTGTTCATAATATTTCGATTGTTGGATTTATCTCGGCGTTTTTGACTTTGGTTTCGTTTGCTTCTTTTTTCTTTATAACGACGCTGATTGAGAGGTCGAGTAAGACTAAGTTGTTTTCGTTTTCGCTTGTTTTGTTTTTTGTTTCTTATTTGTTGTTTGCGATTAATACTAATTTTTATTTTGTGGTTTTGATAGCGGTTCTTGTGACGGTGTTGCATACTTTGAGGATAACGAGTTTTGGGATTTTGGTTAAGGAGGATTCTGGGAAGAGACAGCTTTCGAGGAATGAGGGGTTGATGTATACTTTTATGAATCTTGCGTGGCTGGTTGGTCCTTTGATTGCGGGGATTATTTCTGAGAGGTATGGGATTAGTTTGATTTTTGTTCTTTCTGCTGTTTTTATTTTAGTTTCTCTTTTGTTTTTTAAGATATCGAGAATAAGGGATCCGGGGATTAGAGAGAAAGAGCATCCGGATGTTTTAAAGAATTTTAGGGATTTTTTCAAGGACAAAGATAGAAGGTTGGCGTATCTTCTTGGTGGGGGTGTTAATTTTTGGTGGTCGTTGATTTATATTTTTATTCCGGTTTTTATCGTCGAGAAAGGGCTTCATATAAAGTGGGTTGGGTATTTTTTGTTTGCGGTTGCTGTTCCCTTGATAGCTTTTTCATATCATTTTTCAAAGTTGGCCGGGAAAGTTGGGTTTAAAAAAATATTTAAGATTGGGTTTTTGATTCCGTGTTTGATGGCAATTATTTGTTTTTTTGTCGGGAATATTTATTTGATTTTATTGGCTTTGGCGTTTGCGAGTATTGGTTTGTCGATGTTAGAAGCGACTACAGAATCTTACTTTTTTGATATTTTGAAGGGGAAAGAAGAGTTGAGATTTTATGGTCCGTATAATACTACGATAGATAGTAATCATTTTGTGAGTCGGTTGTTTCCGTCGCTGTTGTTGTTGTTTTTGCCGTTTAAATTTATATTTTTGTTTTATGGTTTGGCGATGTTCGGGTTCTTTTTGTTTTCTTTTAAGGTGAAAAATATTGTTGAGAAGAATAGGGGGAGGAAACGGAAGTTGTGATTTATTTTATTTGAATAGTTTTAAAAGTTCTGGGATTTCTTGGGTTTCGTTGAAATGTTCTTCGTTGTGTTTTATTATTGTTTGTGCGTTTAATTTTTGTTTGAATAGATCGGCGTCGGACAGTGGAATATATGGGTCGTTGTCTGAAAAAATTGCGATGAAATTATCTGAATGAGATTTGACTTTATTCCAATCTATTGGTGTTTCCATCCAGGGCTTAGCAATTGCCTCAACTTCTTCGCCTTCTTCTTTTATTGTTTGTTCGTCTAAGTGCATCCAGGGGGCCACTAGCGCTATTCCTTTTATTTTGACATTCGGATTTAGCGTTTCTATATATCTTAAAATTGCTTGACACCCGACGCTGTGACCTACGAAATAAATTTCATTATTAGTTTCGACTACTCCTTTTAATTTGCCGACCCATTCTTTTATTTTTGGTTCGTTTGTGTTTGGCATTTCTGGGATTTCTATTTTGATATTTCTTTTTTTGCATTCTTTTATGAGCCAGCCGAACCAGCCTTCGCTTGAGGGGGAGCCTCCCCAGCCGTGGATTAGGTAAAGTTTTTTCATTTAATTTGTAGAGTAATTAAATTTATAAATGTGTTCTTGTGTTGTTTGTTGTAGTAACTTGTTACTATGAGTGGGGAAGCTAACCGTCGGTGTCCTGTCTAAAAGGCAAAAGAAATGTTAATGATTTCTGGATGTTGAGGAAGGTCCGCGCATCTCTTAGTGATTTAGTTCGCTGAGACTTTTGAACCAACTACGAAAGTAGTGCGTCGTGAGGCGTGGCTCTGGTATAGAGACGAGCGTATTTAGTTACGATGGAACGAGCACCCTGGTTGGAGCAAGATCAAATGATCGCGAAGTAGAATGTTAGCATAAACTGTTAATGTGAAAATGTTAAGTTTAACAAAGGCGGCCTATTTCCCACTCA
>CAZLQO010000068.1:0-2539 GCA_964561955.1 Candidatus Woesearchaeota archaeon
TTGGGAAGAATGATATTTCTGTGTCGACGTGGTCTGGAATTGGAGAGGAATGGAATTTGCCCGGGGGTGCTACTTCGATTCATAATAAGTATATTTTTTCGTCGGGGAAAAGTTCTGGATTGGATTATTATGTTTTTTCGAAGTCGTTTGATTTTCCGTATGAGGTTTCTGATTTGATTTTTTTGACGCCTGAGAATTATTGTTTTGTTAATATGCCTGGCGGGCTTCTCTCTTTGAATGTCCCAAATATTGAAGTTGATAATTGTAGCGTTGTTGATTCTGTTAGGGTTTGTTTTGGTTCTGGCGATGATTGTGACGTGATGGTTTATGGGACTTGTTCTGGTGGGTGCAATTCTGTTTATGATGAAGGGATTGTTGCGAAGGATGGGGTTGATATGAAGTATGTTGGGGATTTGATGTATGGGGCGATTTTTTCTGATAAGGGGATTTATGATTGTAATGTTCGGCGGTTGATGTATCGGGCTGGGAAGATTGCGAGTGAATTTGTTGAGAAGGCGGATTTAATGGATGCGAGGAATTGTAATACAAATTTGAAGCCTGACTTGATTGCTTGGGAAAGTTTGGTTGGAAATTCTAGTGTTGATGATTTGGCGTCGCTGAGGAGTATGGCTGATGTGATTGATGGGAAAAATAAAAAGGAAGGTTGTGGGATGTGGTAGCGAAAAACTTTGTTTTTCTAGGTGACAGATTACAGGTGACAGGTTACAGGGTAAAGAATGGGCAGATGAAAATTCAGCAGATGGCGGTTATGATTGTGGCTGTGTTTTTCTTTTTTATTTTGGTTGGGTTGTTTTTTTTGGGAGTTGTGTTTAAAGATGTGAAGGGTAGTGCTGGGGATTTACAGAGAGAGCAGGCTATTTCTTCGATGAGTGTGATTGCCGATATATCTGAGTTAAATTATGATTCGAGTTGGTCGATGAGTGTTGATGAGGACAAATTGAGAATTATGTCTGGGGATTTTGGTAAGAATTATGATTTGTTTTGGCCGGTTGCTTCGATTGGGGTATATAAAGTTTATCCGAGGTTTGATGAGATTAAGAAGTGTCCGGGTGTTGGTTGTAATTATTATGAAATTTATGACAATGGGCAGAGTGATGTGAAGACTTATTCGAGTTATGTTTCTATTTGTGAGAGGATTCGGGAAAGTGGTTCGACTTATGATGATTGTGAGATTGGGAAGTTGGTTGTGGGGGTTCGGTCGTTGACCGAGGAGATGGGTAACAGATGACAGGTAACAGGTTTAAAAAAGGAGGGCAGCAGGAGATTGTGGGGTTTGTTTTGATAGTTGTGCTTGTTGTTGTTGGGCTGATGGTTTTTTTGGTGATTTCGTTGAAGGATTCTCCTGTTAATGATGATAGTGTTGTTGTTAGTAATGTTTTGAATGTTATTATGAAATATACCACTGGGTGTGCTATTATTTATGAGCCTGATTATGATAGTTTTGAGGATTTGTTTAAGAGTTGTTATCTTGGTGATAGGTGTGGGAATTTGGGTGTTTCGGCTTGTGATTATTTAAATGAGAGTTTGAGTGATGTGCTTGGGGATTTGATGGCTAGTGATGCGAGTGTTGGTTTTTATGAGTTGGATTTTTCTGTGGATGGGGAAGAGGCGATTATGAGTATTTCGAGTGGAGAATGTGTTGGGAGTGTGTCTGCGGCGCAGAGGAAGATTGTTTCGGGCTCTGATACTTTGGCTATTAGAATGAAATTTTGTGAAGGTTAAATATCTATGACTATTTGTAATTTAGGCTCCCTTTCTTAGAAAGAAAGGTTCCCTGTAATCAAAGAACTTATATTGGCGAAGGGTGGAACCTTCGCAGATAAGACAAACTAGATATCTATGACTATTTGTAGTTTTTCTATTATAAGAACTGGCATAAGGGCTTCTCTTTTGCCGGTTTTTTCTGAATGAAATTCTATAAACCCGAATCTTTCTAAAACTTTTATATCTTCTCTCACGGATTTGAAGTCTCTGCCCAAAAGTTTTGCGAGTGCATAAATTGATTTTGGTTTTTTGGTTTTCAGGGCGTAGAGAATTCTGGCTTTTTCATTACTTAGTATGCTTCGTAGTAGCTTTATGTCTGAGAAATCGTGTGATTTCTTTACCCCAACTAATTTAGAGACAAAATTTCCTTTGTTCACATTTACGTCTACATATCTTATTTTTGTTCTTTTTTTTTGTGCCATTTTGTATATAGGGTAAGTTTATTTAGATATATAAACATTATGATTTAAGTATATGGGTAATTTTGTACCCTATATGTTTATTTCGTAGACATGATTGATATTGTTAAGTCTCTGTAGTTGTTGTTTTTTCTTGTGATAACGGAAGTTTTATAAATAAACTACTTAAAATTGATGTTTTTAGGGGTATTTTTAATATTGGTATGATAAGCTTTATATAGTGAAAATTCTTGCCTTGGTTAGGCGTTGTTGTTTATCAATAATGCTGACTAGTCAGTGAACATATAGGGACCTAGTGATGACAACTTATAACGCTCCCTAGTTATAAGATCCTG
>CAZLQO010000069.1:0-2397 GCA_964561955.1 Candidatus Woesearchaeota archaeon
GTCGCAAATAAAATACATCCCCCAAACAAAACCCAAGAATAATGAGGAGTAAGAAATCCATACCCAAGATTATCTAAAATTCCAGCACCAATATCCGTCGCTAACCACCCAACCAAAACCCCAATCACTCCAGCAACAAACCCAAGAAACCCAGACTCAAACAAAAAAATCTTAAAAATCTCAGAGTTCCGAGCGCCTATAGATTTCAAAACCCCAATCTCCTTAAATCGCTCAAGCACCGATGTAATCATCGTATTCGCAGTATTCACCGCCGAAACAATAATCGAAATAAAAGCAATCAAAATAATAAACCCAACAACAATATCCAAAACGACCATAAAGGATTCCAACAAATCAGCATAAGACTGAACGGTAAAATCCTCTTTCCCCTCATCTAAATTTCTTTCTTGCCGCAATTTCTTTTCAACCCTTGCCTCAATCTCGTCAATATTATTTTTATCTACACGCGCAAGAATCATACCATAAGAAAGATTCTTCTCAGGATAAAGCTCCGACATAAAATCATTCGTCACGTAAATATTCGAATCATCCTGAGGATTCCCAACGTTCTCGTAAAACCCGACAATCCGAAGCTCCTGCCCATGCACATCAATCTTACTATTAAGAGAATAAGCCTTCGGGAAAATCCGATTCTTAATCAAATAATTATATCCCAAAGTAACCTTCCCAGAATCGCCAGGCCGCAATGCCCGCCCCTCAATAATCTCAATATCAGAAAGTTCCATAATCATAGGCAAATCGGGGTCATAACTCGTAACAAACACATATTTCATCGCATCATCCTGGACAACATCCCCAACGCCCATATACATTCCAGTCGCCTCATAAACCCCAGCCGTATTAGCAATCGCCTCAACATCATCATCCAAAAGTTTAAACGTCGTATCTAAACCCGGAACCCCACTACCCTTCGGCATAATCATCAACTTATCCGCCGAAGACGAAGACGTAAACTCATCAACATAATCATAAAGCCCCCAACCGAAACTAACAAAAATAAAAATCGTAGCAATCCCAACAAAAATCGACAACACCGTAAGAATACTCCTCGCCTTACTCTTCTTAATATTATTCAACGAATACTTCACACTCTCCTTACTAATCACCATTATCCCCTCAACGCCTCCACCGGATTTTGTTTAGCAGCATTCATAGCAGGCACAATCCCCGCGGCAGCCCCAATCACAAAACTCCCAGCCAACGCCCCACCAATCAACACAAAATCAATCGTAGGAGAAAGTTCCGACCCAAGAAAACTATTAATCCCAACAATCCCAGCAACCCCAATCAGCGTCCCAAGAATAACACCAATCAACCCACCAATAAAACCAAGCATCCCAGACTCAAAAAAGAACTGCATAAACACCTGACTATTCTTCGCACCAATCGCTTTCATAATCCCAATCTCTTTTTTCCTCTCCAAAACCGAAGTTGTCATAGTATTTACAATCCCCAATGCACCAGCCAAAATCGAAATCGACGCAATAATAATAATAAAAGCCTGAACCCCACCAAGAATACTATTCACAGTCTCCATCATCGCCTCAGGAGTAGAAACCTCAAAATCCTCTTCCCCTTCCTTAACATCCCTACGCTTTCGCAACAACTTCTCAATATCCTCCTTCGCCCTATCCATATCATCTTCACTCTTAGCCTGCACCGCGATAACATCAACATCGTCACCATAATTCATTAAATCTCTCAGCGGCGCATCATTCATCATTACAATATTATCAAATACTAAACTACCAGTCTTTTCCAAAATTCCAATAACAATAAACTTCTCGTCTTGAATCAGAACACTTTTCCCAGGGACAATCGCTTCGCCAAAAATAGCATCATCTTTCCAAAAATTATAACCCAACACAACTTTATCAACATCACCATCTTTCAATATTCTTCCAACCGCCACATTAGAATCCATAACCTCATAAGCAATCTTTCTTTTTTCTCCATCTGGAACCGATGCAGAATACCCAAACCCAACAATATTATTAAACTCCATCTTCCCAGAACTAATTATTCGTGGTATAGCAACTTTTACCGAAGACAGTCGGTCAATAGCATCAACGTCATCCAACGTCAATTTATTAACGGCCCCACTACCCGGCGGACCAAAAGAATTCAACCCACCCGCCTGAACCGTCAAAACCTGCGTTGAACTAACCCCAAACTGAGCCCCAACCGCCGCCTGCAATCCAGCCCCCAAACCAATCAAAGCAACAACCGCAGTCACACCAATAAAAATCCCAAGCAAAGTCAACCACGACCGAATCCCCCGATGCTTCAAATTCTTCAATGCCAAAATCAAATAATCAAGATTCATTACTTCACCTCATGCGCCTTTTTCTTCCGCTTCGTAACATCAACAAACCT
>CAZLQO010000070.1:0-2275 GCA_964561955.1 Candidatus Woesearchaeota archaeon
ACGTCGCCGTTTTTCATAATTGAAGAAACGTCTGCGTAGTCCAGGTTGATTAATGAAGGTAGTGTTATTGTTTCAACTATTCCTTTAATCATTGTGGAGACGAGTTCATTTGCGACGGCGAAAGCTTGTTCCATTGGCAATTGTCCAGCGATGTCGACGAGTCGGTTGTTATCTAAGACGATAACTGTGTCGACGACTTCTCGTAATTCTTGAAGTCCGAATTCTGCTTTGTCAATTCTTGATTTTTCGGCTTCGAAGGGCATTGTTACGACGGCGATTACTACTGCACCTGCTTCTTTGGCTAATTGTGCTACAACTGGAATTGCTCCTGTGCCTGAGCCACCTCCCATACCGGCTAGAACGAAAACCATATCCGAATTCGAAACAGCTTTCTTCAAGTCAGTGAGAGATTCTTTGGCAGCTTCTCTTCCTCTTTTGGGATATCCTCCACATCCGAGACCTCGAGTTAATTCTTTACCAACAAGAATTTTTTCGTCTGATTTTGTGATTGATAGATGAAGCGCGTCGGTGTTTATTCCGTAAATTGTTGCGCCATTAATGCCTTTGTTGAAAAGCCAGGTTGCCATATTGCATCCGCATCCGCCAAGTCCGAAAACTTTTATGTTCGCCTTGCCGGCTTTTAAGTCGTCGAAATTGATGCTATTTGCTTCTGCAGTTTTTATTGCTTCTTTTGCAAAGTCTAATGTCATTTTCTCTTTTCTTTTTACCTCCTTTCAGGATATGTAATTGTAGGGAGTGCTTAATTTAAAAGAATATGTGTGGTTGGGGTTGGTTTATTATGGGCTTGCGTTTGGATTATGTACAACGATGAGGATTTAATATGAATTATTCTAATGTTAAGAAAGGACACGATTGCCTTTCCAATTGGCTATGATATTGTCTGGGCTAGAGAGTCCTTTTAGTAGTATTTCAAGATTGGTGCTTCGGGTTTCTATTGCGAAGTCGTGTTCTCCTGAGTAGTTCCATAAAATATTTGGATTGTCGGGGTCTTTTAGCATGTCAAATGGGAAGTTTACATATTTTCTTATTTTTGTTCCATTTGAGAATTCTTCGAAATAATATCCTTCTCTTGGGCGGAGGAGGGGATCTCTGATTATTGATTTTAGTTTATATGTAGTAGGGTTGAATTCAGCGAAGGTTCCACTATAAATATAATCTACTTTATTATCTCCTTCTGTTTTTTCTACACCGTGGACGTGGCAAAGGAGTTTTTCGTTTATTAGACGGGGGGTTCCGCCCATTCCTACTTTTTCTGATGCCCATTTTTCTACGCTGTCATTTGTACCTGGGCATAGGATTGTTTTTTCATGTAGTTTTGAAAAATGTTTTCTCCAGAAATTTTGTTTTTGGAAGTCTGATATGTCTTTTGCTTTTGCTACTTGTATTGATGAATCGACCCGGTGGAAGAAGATGTATTCTCCGGATTCTGTGTCGTATAATAGTGCCGGGTCTTTATCCATGACAAATGGGTTAATGTTGCCATGTTCATTTCTTATTTCCTTTAGCTCTCGGGATAATCTTTCTCCGTAGTATGTGTTATTTCCTCCGAATAATTCTATTGCTTCTTCGAATCTTATTCTTGGGCCGATTATTCCTCTTCTTTTAATTTTTTTGAAGTCTTGGGTTGTGGCTAGGCAAATGCTTGTGCCTCCGTTTTCGATATCTTCGTTGAATGCGACGTATGTTATTCCGTAAATTTCGTCTTCGAGTTTTGATAGTCTTGCGTCTTCAATCCCGTCTTTTTCGTATTTTGTTTCGGGACGCATCAGGGTTCTTGGGTCGTTGTTAAGAATGTATGGTTTTTCTAATCTTTGGTATTTCAGGAATGATTTTTCTTTATATCCGTTTGTTGCGTTTTTTCTTACACGGTAAGTAAAATGTCCATCGAGGGTTGCTGGTTGACAGACGGCCTTTTCTCCTTTTGAACGTAATAAAATTCTTATTCTTATGTCGTTTGTTATTCTAATAAGTGCAGATTCATTTTTTGGATGGTCGGGGGGTTCATCTCCATCTTCCATTGTTTAATGGGTTGTTTTTGGCTTTTAAGGATTGTTGTTCTTGAGATTTTGTTTGAATTGATTTAGGTCTTTTGATTGGATTGTCGCGCCGGCTGCTTGGATGTGTCCGCCTGCTTTTGCGTTCTCGAGGTTTTTAATTCCTGTTTTTAGGAGCTGTGCCATGTCTATTTTTTTTGTTTGATTTCTGGCGCTTAGTGATATTTTGTTATTATTTGTTGGTGTTGCAAAGATGTAGG
>CAZLQO010000071.1:0-2235 GCA_964561955.1 Candidatus Woesearchaeota archaeon
TATTATACCAATGATGCGGAGTATCCTTCTTTCTCAAAACATAATCCAAAACCTCCAACTTTCCTCCAGGCACCGTCCACCGCCCCGGAAAATTCTTCTCCCAATCCGCCCTCTTCGCAATAAGATACCTCCCCTCCTTGTTCACAACAATCACCGTCACAAGAACGTAATGCCCCAAATTTCTATCAACCATAAAAAAACAACACACTTCTAATTAATAAACAAATACCCAACTTAAAAATATATACCTAATTCCCTCTTCCTCTATTCGCAGCCAGCGACGGCCTAACCTTCGGAGCCTTAACTGCAGAATTCCTCAGCCCACGAGCCTCCCGCCCAGAACTAGTCAATCCCCGCAACGCTTTCCTCTTCGGAGTCCTAACAAAACCGCCCAATTGCTTATCCTTCAAAATCCCAGGCTCAGCTCGGTCAACCAAAATAACCTCATAAAAATAATTCATCCCATCTTTCCCAATCCAATACGAACCCAAAATTTCCATATTACTAAACTTCCTAGCCACACGAGTCTCCGCAATCTCCTTATAATTCATCTTCAAATTCTTTCTAATATGAAGCCGTTTAGTCCGACGAGCCTTATTTGGCCTCGACTTCTTATGCCCACCACGCTTAATCTTAATTCTAACAACAGTCACTCCCTTCTTCGCCTTATACCCCAACGCCCTCGCCCTATCAAGTCGCAACGGCTTCTCAACCCGAGTAACAACCCCAGCCTTCCGCCACTCAATCATCCGCGCCCGAAGCACCTTAACATCCGGCTTCTTCCACGCCTCCCGCAAATACTTAGTAATTCCCATAATACATTATCAAAAATTCTCTTTTTAAAACTTCCCCTACAAACTTTTATAAATCGATGTCTCGGTTAGTAGTTGTGAGGCTGTGGCGCAGTCAGGTAGCGCATCGCTCTGATAAGGCGGGGGTCCCAGGTTCAAATCCTGGCAGCCTCATTCACAATCATGGAAAATGAAATGACGTTTAACAAAGCAATAGAATTAGCAAGGTCAATAGTAAAAAGATTCGAAAAAATCGAAGGAAAACCATGGAAAGCAGAAGGTTCCATGATAGAACTCTCTAAACAATTAGGCGAACTAGCAAAATTAATAATGGTTCAAGAAAAATATTATTTCAATAATAGAAACGAGACAAATAATCAATATGAAACCAACAAAGAAAAAATCGGAGACGAAATGGCAGATATACTCTATGCTCTAGTAAGATTAGCAGACCATTACGACATCGACCTATTGCAAGCACACATAAAAGCACGAGAAGCTGAAGATGAATTTCTAAAAACAAAAGGAGTCTAACTCTTCAACTCAACAAACACCCTATCAGGCTTAACACTATAAGAAATTAACTCAACCTTCAACGGAATAAACTTAACATAACACCGATCCTCAGAATAAATCCTAATCTCCAACCCCGTCGCCAACTCAGTCACAACAACATCACCCTTCTCACGAACGCCCGGCGCATCAATTTCATAAATAATCCTATCAGCCAACCTCCGAACTTTCGACTCAGCCTCGACCTTCTTCAAACCCATCCTCCTCTCATTCTCCTTATCAGAAATCTTAGCAACCTCAATCTTCTTCTTCGGCACCTCACGAACAATCTGTCTCGCCTGCGGATTTCCCCGAACAACATTAATCCTAATCCCCTTCGGCATTCCCTGAACATCCCCAAAATCCATATTCCCCATTTGCTTCTCTAATTGCTTCACCAACGACCCCATAATCTTCTCCATCCCAAACGGCAACTTCTGTTCAACTCTCACATTCTCCCCAGAATCATCAACGCCTAACATCCCAAAATCCCCTGACACCTTACCCCTGACACCTGATTTCTGCCCCGCTCCACAGTAAGGACAAAAATTAAACTTCTTCTCAATCTTCTTCGCACACGACGGACACTTCTTCTTAAACATACCAATAAACACAAACACTCCTTTTTAAAATTTTAGATACACCATTAATCTCAAATATAATATTCCTGCCCAGTTTCAGAAGGAACCCTTCTTCTACTTCTCAAATCCATAATGTCTCGCATCGCATTATAATGTTCAATATCAGATTTTCTAGCCATCTCAGCCGCCATAGTCCTTAATCTACTCTTAGCCTCTCTTTTTCGCCTTAAATCCTCAGGTGAACATTCCGAATCGGGTTTTTCATAATAAACACCATTAGGTAATCTCCCCATACAATATTTAACAATTCG
>CAZLQO010000072.1:0-2160 GCA_964561955.1 Candidatus Woesearchaeota archaeon
CGACGGAGTTGGAAGATTTTTGATGACGATGGGAAGGAGTTGAGGTTGGAGAATTCGAGAGTGATGTCGGCGAAAGATTTGTGCGCGTTGCCTTTTGTTGATAAGATGAAGAAGGCTGGGGTTGTTGCGTTTAAGATTGAGGGGCGGAATCGTTCGCCGGAGTATGTTTCGGTTGTTACGAGTGTTTATAGAAAAGCGTTGGATAGGAAATTGAGCCGGAGTGAGATTTTGGAAGGAGTTGGGAATTTGAAGCGGGTTTATAATCGTGGGTTTTCGGCTGGGTTCTTTTTTGGGACGCCGACTGCTGATGATTTTTCGTGGAGTGAGAATGGTGAGCAAAGTGAAAGGAAGGAATTTATTGGGAAGGTGTATAAGTATTGGCCGAGGATTGGGGTTTGTTCGGTTAGGATGAACACTGGGCGGGTGAAAGTTGGCGACGAGGTTTATTTGATTTCGGATTTGGTTGGTTGTATTCGAGCTGTTGTTAAGTCGATTGAGTTTGAGGGGAATAGGGTTGGGGGCGCTAAGAAGGGTGAGGAAGTGGGCATCGCCTTTGGTGACGAGGTGACTGGTGACATATTACAGGTTACAGGGCTGAAGGGGTGTGAGGTTTATTTGATTAAGAAGAAGTGATTATTTTGTTGTAGATTTTGATGCTTATAATTAGGATGATTAAACCAAGGACGAAGCCGGCTATTGTGTCTGTTAGCCAGTGGACCCTGAGGTAAATTCTTGAGAAGATAATTGCGAGGACGATAAATATTATTATCAGCGTCGCTGTGGTTTTTGTTTTGGTTGATTTGTTTTTCGTGAACATATATGTGATTAGTCCGAGGAATACTACTGCCATCGTTGTGTGGCCGCTTGGGAATGCGTAGGATGTTTCTTGGATTAGGGCTGTTGGTGGTCGGGCTCTTTGGATAATTTCTTTTGAGAGTTTTATTATTGCTGCTGTGATTAGTATTGCTGAGGCGAGGAATAGGCTTTGTTTTTTTCGTGATTTGAAGAAAAGGTAGGCGGAGATTGCGAGTGCGATTATTGTGAATGTGATTGGGTCGAAGATGAGCGAGATGGTGCTTGTGATTGTTGTTATGACTGGGTTTTCGATTGACTGCATTAAGATGTAGGTTGCGGTGTCGATGAGCATAGTATTATATGGTTTTGGATTATATAAATGTTTAAGAATTGTTTTTGATTTGGTTTTTTATGATTATGTGTGGAACTATTTGTTATTTGACTTCTGATGGGAAGACTTTGATGATTGACAAGAGTGAGCGGCATAGTGATAAGGATCCTAATTCTGGGATGATTGTTGCGCCGGGCGGTCGGATTCGAGCAGACGAGGATTTGCGTAACTCTATTATTAGAGAAGTTAGAGAGGAAAGTGGATTGCAATTACTTAATCCTGAAATACGCGGGACGGTGTTGTATGACAATAGAGGGAGGAGTTTTGGTGATATTGATTTTAAGGGTGATTTTTTTGCTTATGTTTTTGTCGCGGATTGTTATTTTGGAAGTTTGCATAAGGGGACTAATGAGGGGGTGCCGAAATGGATTGAGAATAGGACTATAATTGAGAGGAGTTATAGGGAGTGTGATAAGAGATTGTGGAGACTTGTTAGCGATAATAATGGGAAGAATTTTTCTGCAGTGATGAGACACAAGGGAGAGATGTTTGATACAATGAATTCTAAGGTTGTTTTGTTTTGAGCGAATTGTTTATAAGGTTTAGATGATTTTGTTTTTAATGGTGAAGAAGTTGAGGGTCGGGTTTTTTTCGTTTACTTGTTGTGAAGGATGTATGATTAATGTGATTGAGGTTTTTAATGAGAAGTTTTTTGAATGGAAAGATAAGATTGATATTCGGTATTTTCGGGCATTAAAGAAAGTGAAGCCGATTGTAAAGATTGATGTTGCGTTTGTTGAGGGGGCGATTTCGACTGAGAGTGAGGTTCGGAAGTTGAAGTTGATTCGGAAGAATGCGACTAAGTTGATTGCTTTGGGGTCTGGGGCTATTAATGGTTGGCCGTCGAATTTGCGGAATGATTTTAGTTTGGCGAGAAAGAATAAGATTGCGGATTTGATTAAAGAGTTTGGTCAGTTGGATAGGATTTTGCCGATAAAGGAATATGTGAAGGTTGATGATTTTATTGATGGGTG
>CAZLQO010000073.1:0-2160 GCA_964561955.1 Candidatus Woesearchaeota archaeon
TTCGAAGAAGATTTTTAATGAGAGGATGGTGGCACGGAAGGACGAGGAGATTCAGGCGGTGCAGCATGGGGTTGATTATATGAGGTATCAGGTTCGGCGGGAGATGCCGTTGGTTTGGATTTTTGTCGATGAGGCGCATGAGTTTTTGCCGAGGGAGGGTAAGACGCCGGCGACGGATGCATTGGTTCAGTTGCTGAGGGAGGGGAGGCAGCCTGGGATTTCGATGGTTTTGGCGACGCAGCAGCCGGGGAAAATTCATAGTGATGCGATGACGCAGGCGGATATTGTTCTTAGTCATCGTGTTACTGCTAAACTTGATGTTGAGGCTTTGAATGATATTACGCAGTCTTATTTGTATAGTTCGATTAGTGATAAGTTGAATGGGTTGCCTCGACTGAAGGGTTCGGCTATTATTCTTGATGATAATTCTGAGAGGATTTATCCGATGAGAGTCCGGCCGAGGTTTACTTGGCATGGAGGCGAAGCGCCGACGGCTATTTCTAAATTTTCGATTTAGACGTCGGCGCTTCGCAGTGCTTTAGTGCTTTAGTGTGTTAGTGCTGACTTGGCGAGGCGGTGGGTTTTTATATTTTAGTTTGATTGTTTTTGTATGTGGAATGTTGAGAACTTGGAAGTTTATCATCGAGCGGTAAAGCTTAGGAATGAATTAAAGAAGGTGGCGTTGAAGTTTCCTAAGTTTGAAATGTATGAGCTTGGGAGTCAGCTTCGGAGATCGGTTGCGAGCATTAGTGCGAATATGTGTGAGGGTGCTTTGACGAAGACTGTTGAGTATTATGTTAGTTATTTGCACAACGCTATTGGGAGTGCGAGTGAGACTAAACATCATATTGTTGATGCTTTTGATAGTGGGTATATTTCGTTGGAGGATAAGAAGAGATATTCGAAAGAGATTGATGAGATTATTAGAATGATTAATGCTGTAATTAGTTTTTTGAAGAAGAGGGTTGAGAAGTTGTAGAGTAATTAGATTTATAAAGAGGGTTTTTGATTGGTTTTGATGGGAGAGACAAGTGTGCCTAATTGTAGAGAAAATCCTAAAGCTTTTTTAGATGGTCTTCTTTCGAATCCTATTGATATGAATGTTTTTAGGACGGAAGATGGAGAGGGTTTTGTTTATAGTGCTATAGAAACTGCTTTGGATGCGCTGAGAACTAGGGATGCTGAAAAATATGTTTCTCAGTTGAACGGTGTTGGTTATGATGTTAAGTGGAAAGCGCCAGTGATAATAGATCCTATTGATTAATTATTTTATTTTAAATTGAGCTTGCCAACGGAATGCGTATGGTTTTATGTCGCCGGCTTTTCTGATTTTGATTTTTCCGATTTTGTTTTTGGTGTTTTTTTTGATTTCATTTAAGACTTTTTCTTTTGTGCCGAAGCCGTGGTAGAAAATTGTTGTTCCTTTTTTTGAGAGTTTGAGTGCGGTTTTTAGGAAGGTGCTCGGCAAATTCGGACGAGGCATTAATATTATGTCTAATTTGCCTAGTGCGTTAGTGTTTGAGTGCGTTAGTGTTTTAGTTGATTTTGGGAGATTGTTGGCGTTGCCTGGGATTAGGGTTATGTAATTTTGAAGTTTGTTTATGGCTATATTTTTTTTGGCTTCTTTGATTGCTTCTTTGTTTAATTCGTTTGCGTAAATTTTGAAGTTGGTGATTTTTTTTGAGAGGAGATGTTTGGCGACGACGATTGGGTAGGGGGCTATTCCAGAAAACATTATTAGAATGTTGTAGGTTTTCTGGAGTGTTTTAGTGTGTTGGTGTTTTAGTGTGTTGGTGCTGAGTTTGGCTATTTCGTCTGCTATTATTTTTCTTTCGTTTGAGAGTCTTGGGGAGAAGTATGATTCGTCGACGTTGAATTTGAATGTGCAGTTATTTTCTTTGTAGGTTGCCTGTTTTGTTTTGATGCCGGCGAGGTGTTTTGTTTTTTGGGTTCTTAGTTTTCCGGAGAAGCCTTCTGTTTTTTCTACTACTGTTGTAACTGTTTTGTTTTGTTTTAGGAATTTTCGAGCTTTGAGTTTTTTGGTTATCCAGAGTGTTCGTCTTGGGAATTTTAGGATTGCGATGTTGCCGATGATGTCTTGAGGAATTTTTTTCATGGTTAACGATGTTTGCGAAATTATTTAAAGTCTTTTGTTGTGGT
>CAZLQO010000074.1:0-2137 GCA_964561955.1 Candidatus Woesearchaeota archaeon
GATAAACAAAAGTCTCCCGAACATCCTCATTCATAATCAAATCCAAATACCTCTTACGATACCTTTCCTCCTTGTCCTTAATCCCATGCCACTTCTCAGGCAACAGCTTAATCGACTTCGACAAAAGAACAATATCCCTAACCAAAACAGAAAGCTCACCCCTCTTCGTTCTCATCGGATTACCCTTAACCCCAACAAAATCCCCAGCATCAATTTTCTTAAATATACCAACAGCACTCTCAGGACTCTTATCTCTCTGAATTAAAATTTGAATCCTCCCACCATCATCCTGAATCGTCCCAAAAGAAATCTTCCCCATCGACCTTTTCAACATCAACCGCCCCGCCGTCACAACCACATCCTTAGAAACAGATTCGTTCTTCAACTTAGAATATTTACTCTGCAAATCAACACACCAATCTTTTTTCTCAAAATCCTGTGGATACGGCTCAACGCCCTCACTCCGCAAAGCCTCAATCTTCCGAACCCTCTCACCAACAATCTGCTTCTCCCGACCACTCACTTCCATAAAACTATATCCCAACCATATTTATAAAACTATCAACAAAATTTAAAAACCCAAAGGCCCTCAGTATAATATGGGAATACTTCCTCCAAATCATGCTGCAAGAAATCTTGCTAAGCTTCTTTCTCATGATAATCCAACTTCTGAAAAATTAAATACCGCTGCAGGACGAGTAAATGTAGCCGTATGGGCATTCGCCCCCCGTCGAACAACAGTTAGAGAAAGATACATTCCATTATTAAAACAAGCTATGGAAAAAGTATCGGGCAAAATATCAAATGCAATGAGTTACAGAATTAATAATCTACAAAGATATTGCGAAGTGTTATCTCCAATAAAATATAGACCCCAACCCTAAAACTTCAAAACTTTAAACTCATCAAAATCCCCAGTCTATTATCATAAATAAAATCACATAAATTCTTTTAAACTTCAAAAAAGGTATTTTCCAATGAGAAAGAGTAGGCTATGGGTTTCATTAAATGATAAAGGATATAGTGTAAATTATAGATATTGGCACGAAAATTCTACAGGTATTGGTAGTGAATTAATTTCACCACAAAAAAGAGAAAAGTTCCCCAGGGTAATCTACTTATTAACAAAAAACCTAGGGAAAAATTTTTATACACCCGGAGTAATAGTTCGTTTTGACAGAGATGCTCCAGCGAAAAAAATTCCGGAAGACGAAAAAGAAGCAATTAAAGCATGTGCACAAACAAGATGCGAGAATGCAAGAACAATATCAAATCTTCAAGAAAGATTAAAAAGAATAATTACAGAAGCCACAGGATAATACTAAAACCTCAAAATCTTAAACTCCCCAAAATCCCCCGACCACTTCCTCTCCTCAACCACAACATCCCGAATCTGCGCATGCTTCGGCCCAACACGAACCCGAGCCCTCAACCTCTCAATCGCATCATCCTCACCCTCAACAACAATCTCAACATCACCACTTTCCAAATTTCTACAAAATCCCTTAAGCTTCAACTCATCAGCACCTTCCTTCACAAACTGCCTAAAAAAAACTCCCTGCACCGTCCCCCTCACAACAACCCTCGCGCCAGCTTTCATCCAGTAAAAACCAAACTCAACTTTTTATATATTCCTATTCAAAGGTTCGTGTACGTTCGTGAAGTCCGTGGTTAAATTATTCCTTCCTATCCAACTCATTATTCACAATCACAGCAACCTGACTTGCAAAAAGCATCCGAGGCCCAACATTAATCTTTCTAAAAGGAATATGTTTCACCCACTTCAACTCATTCTTAGGAATCCCATCATGATCACCAACAACAAAAACCGCATCATCACTAATCGAAACATCCCGAATATCATCCCCCCGCTTATCCAAAATATAAATCTCCTTCCCATCCCCATGAAACTCCTCCATCAACTTCACAAAACTTTTCTTCTCAGCACTATACCCTTCCCCGATCTCAACCTTTCGCCCCTTAACATACTTATACAACATCCGCCTAATCAACCCCGCAACATCTTTCTTACTAATATCAATCTTCCCCTCAACCCCATCCAAATTCTTCCCAGGAAACAACTCCAAATGCTTCGGCGAATCCGGCGGCCCCATCAAAATCAAATGCACCTTAACAT
>CAZLQO010000075.1:0-2117 GCA_964561955.1 Candidatus Woesearchaeota archaeon
TGAGGAAGTTTTGAGGAGTTTGGAGCACCCAACTGGTGTATCCTTATTGGTCGGTTTCCTAGGGTCGACCTCTGACGGGACAAAGTTGCTGGGTGGTTTGAAGAAGGTGCATGGGTCGAGGGATTATTTCCAGATTGATTGTGGCGATGTTGTTTTGGAAGTTGTCCCGGTTGTGAAGAATCGTGACCCGGGGTTGGCGGAGAATGTGACTGATGTTTCGTTGAGGCATGTGAAGTTTGTCGTTGATGAGATTAAGATAAATCCTAAGTTGGCTGATGAGATTAAGTTGGCGAAGGCGTTTTGTCGGGCTCAGAGATGTTATGGGGCTGAGTCGTATGTGAAGGGTTTTAGCGGTTATTCTCTTGAGGTTCTGGTGATTTATTTTGGAGGGTTTGTTAAGTTTTTGAAAGGCATTGGTAGGAAAAAAGTTGTTGACCCGTTGAAGTATTTTCGGAATGAGCGCGAGGTTTTGAATGAGATTAATGCTTCAAAGTTGAATGGGCCGGTTGTTTTGGTTGACCCGACTTATAAGTATCGGAATGTTTGTGCTGGGCTTGGTTCAGAGACTCTTGAGAAGTTTAATGGGGTTGCTAAGAAGTTTTTGAAATCGCCTTCTTTGGATTTTTTTAGATTGAAGGATATTGATGTTTCTTTGTTGAAGAAAATTAAGGGGCGTTTTGTTGAGGTTGCTTTGAGTACTGATAGGCAGGAGGGGGATATTGCTGGGACTAAGATGAAGAAGTTGTTTGATTTTTTTGTGAGGGAGTTGGGGCGGAAGGGGCAGGTTGTTTTGAGGAAGGAGTTTGATTATTCTGGGGTTGGTTTAAAGTCGAAAGGTTATTTGGTTGTTAAGGAAGTTAAGGAGATTGAGGTTCGAGGGCCGTCGGTTGGGTTGGAGGATTGTGTTGTTGCTTTTAGGAAGGCGCACAAAGGTGCTTACAAGAAGGGGAAATTTTGGTGGGTTAAGAAAAAGATTAGTGTCGAGAAGGTTTTTGATTTGGTTAAGAAGGTTGAGGTGGAGATGGGGGCTAGGATTATGATTATTTAGATAGATGTTGCGTATTTTTTTGATTCGTCGCTATTATCTACTTGGACACCTACACAACTAAAAGAACCATGGTATTCTGAAAGGATTGATGGTTTAGAATTTTCTATTTGGGCGAATAGGTTGTTTGGAGAGGTGTTTCGAGCTATTGTTCTTGAGTGTTGTGAGATGGTTGTTTCTCCTGTTTTAATGTATCTTTCCATTTTAATTTTTCCAGGCGAGGTCGAACATGTATGTTAGAGAGGTCGTGAAGAATGGGGAGTTTATCCAGACGCCGTAGTCGAAGTCCTCGTGGACGTTTGTTGGTTTAATTGTGAAGATTAGTTCTGTCTTGTCGGCGATTACGAATCTTGCGTTGATTGGTTTTGATTTGACTTCTACTCCGAGTTTTTTTGAGAGTTTTTCTGCTTCTTCTTCGTTGTCGGAGATTATTACTTTGACGTCGACTTTTCTTTTCTTTAGTTTTGTGAAGATGTCTTTGAACATTTTTAGTTTTGATGAGAGTTCGTATGATGAGGAAGTTAGGTGGATTGTTCTTTGGGCGGATTCCATGACGGCTCGCATTTGGATGTATAGGTTTGAGCGGCCTTTGATTGAGGTTGAGAGTTCGTGGTTTTTGATTGGTTCGAATCCGGTTTTGTGTAGTTCTTGTAGTTCTTTATATTCGGTTGTGTCTTTTAGGTTTACTAGTGTTTTGATTTTTTCTTCGGCGTATTTCATTGTGTTGTTTTTTAGTTTTTCGATTACGGTTTCTGGTTTGATTGCGAGGTATCTTACGGGTTTGCCGAGTTTTTGGATTACGAATCCGCGTTTTTCGAGGGATTCGAGGACGTCGTAGGTTCTTGACCTTGGGACTCCTGAGAGTTCTGCTATTTCACCTGCTGAACTTACACCTTTACTGAGTAGGGCTAGCCATACTTTTGTTTCGTAAATGTTAAGGTCAAAGTATGTCTTAAGTTTTTTTACGAGGTCGGGTTTTGTTATTGCCATTTTATTACTGTAATTGGATGAAATTTTGTTTTATAAATGTTTCTATATGTTGTCTTTTAGAAGGGGTTACACGCTGAACCTT
>CAZLQO010000076.1:0-2112 GCA_964561955.1 Candidatus Woesearchaeota archaeon
CGGTCGCCGTTTATGTGTTCGAGATAAATCTCGAATCGCTTGTCGCTTGTCGCTTGTCGCTTGTCGCTGGGGGTTAGGACCTTTGGGACGTTGGCTTTGATAGATAGGGCTTTGGTTAGGATTTTTGCTTCGGATTTTGTTCGGCGTGTTCGGATTTGTTTGTCTAGGTCTGGGTGACGGTAGCCTTTTGGGATGCGTTGCTTGGATATGAATTTATTGTGGGGAAGATGAGTCGCGGATTTTGCGGATTTGCGCGGATTTTCGATTAGGTAAATTTTTGCTTCGGCGCCTTGGGATATTAGTTGTTTCATTTTAGTTTAGTGGTGCTAGATAATATCCCTCTTCTCCTTCTGCGGGTATTTCTTTCGAGCTTGCAAAAACAACTCTGACATCTTTTTCTATTGTAAAATCTTGACATAATTCTACTACTTCTTTTGCTATCTTATCGGCGTCTTCTTCCATTTCTTTCATTTTAACTTCTAGATCTACAAGATCTTTTTGGATTAACTCTTCCATGTGATCATCTTTGTTCATAAATGATTCAATAATAATTTCTCTATGTTGGAACTCGTCTGGGTACATGTTTTTATATCTAAATACCGATGGAGGTTTGCTGAGTTCGTTGACATGTTTTTGGGCGAGGTCAAATGTTTTTCTTGCTTTTTCTTTGAGCGAGGGATCTATGGATCTAATATTTTTTATCGCTCTTCTCCATTCTCCTTCGTGTTCAAAGATAGGATCTATTTGAGTAAGTTTTGTTTTTTCCCCTGTCCAGAGTTCTTCTGCTTTGAATAGTGTGTAACAGAGTGCGGAAGAGCAGGTGTAGGGTACACATACCTTATAGCTATTAACTTTTTTCTTTATAATATAGGGAAATAAAACTCCTGTTTTCCAATCTCCACCATGTCCACTCAAAACAATTAAGGGAGCGCTGAAAGTAACGTTTTCAAATAGATACATAAGATAGTCGGCGTCTTTTTTTTGTATCCCTTCTTCTTTGTATGGGTTGTAAACGATTAAAATAATGTCTGGTCTCCCCAATTTGGTTCCCAATTCTGTTAATTTATCCTTAATTAGGTCTTCTTTACTGGTCATAATTTAGCCTAACCAAAGATATTTAAATTCCTTTAGGTTGTTAATTGTGTGTATTTTGTGTACATAAAATACACATCCTACAAAGGTTTAAAAATCAATTAAACTAATGATAATTAATGGTAGCAAAACGAGTAAACATAAGACTTTCTGAAAAGGCCGTACAGGAATTAGAAGATTTGAAAAGAGACCTTGGATTGTCGAGCGTGACAGAAGTTATTAGAAGTAGTATAACTTTGAGTAAATTTTTACAAAAAGAAAAAGATAGCGGGAACGATATTGTTTTAAGGAACAAAAAAACCAATAAAGAAAGGACAATTGAATTTGTAAAGTAGACAATGGCATCCTTTCTTAAATCAGAGAATATTTCTATTGATGATTTCCCCGAGGAGAGAGAAGTTTTTGATATTAGTGGAGAAGGGAAAAGACTTGATTGGTTTCATAAATCTACTCATTGTTTAGCGTTTCTTGTTGTCGGGACTTTTCTTTTTATGATGATTTATAATGTGCTTGTGAGCTCTGGAAACGAGTTTTCTGTTCCAGAATATTTTATCTCTCTAGTTTCTGTTATCGTTGGTTTTTATTTTGCTAAAGCGCCGATGTTTAATAATGGAAACTAAAACTTAATTTTCCCCTTAAATTTCTTTGCCATCTTTTGCATCATCTTTTGGTCGATTTTTCCTTCAGTGAGGCCAGATTGCATGCCCATCATTTCTTTTAGGAGTTTGTATTGTTTTAGGAGTTCTCTGATTTCGGTTGTGGTTGTGCCGGAGCCTTTTGCGATTCGTTGGATTCGGGAGGTTTGTTTTTCTAGGATTTCTGGGGTTTCGATTTCTTGTTCGGTCATTGAGGAGATTGCGTTTTTCCAGTGGGACATTTTTTGTTCTTGTTTTGTGAGGACGTCTTTTGGGACTTTGGCGGCGGACATTCCGGGAATCATGCCCATTAGTTTGTCCATGCTTCCTAGTTTGTTCATTTGTTCGAGTTGGGCTTGTAAATCTCGGAGGGTGAATTTTCCTT
>CAZLQO010000077.1:0-2105 GCA_964561955.1 Candidatus Woesearchaeota archaeon
CCAGCCCGGGAGGCGGGGGTTTGATTCCTCCTGCGCCCATAGTTTTATTGTTGTCAATACTTTTATAAATAAGTTCTTCTTATGTTGGGCATGGTTAGGGTGGTGAAGAAGACTACGACGGAGACGGCTGGTGATGATGGCTCTAGGAAGACTATTGTTAAGGAGCATGTACCAAAGGATGTTATTAAGAAACCGCGAGAGAAAAAGATGACGGCGCGGGAGAGGGAGGAGTTGTTGATTGAGAATTTTGTTGGGCTGCAGCATGCGATGACAAATTTGTCTGTTAAGTTTGGGAGTTTGTCTGATAATATTGTGAAGCTGTTGAGTGTTTTTGAGGAGGCGGCGAGGGGGTTTGTTTCTGGTGGGCGAGTTGATGACAAGGATATGTTGAAGAAAATTGATTCGTTGTTGGACCAGAATAAGACGATTGCTAAGGGGTTGGTTTTAATGGAGGGGAAATTACGTGGGAGGTCTCCGGAGGAGGGAGATGGTCGGAGGGAGATGGTCGGGAATATGGGAATGCCTCGTCCTAGACCGAAGCCGTTGCCGAGTATATGAATTCTGAGCAGGTTTCTTTAGTTGCCGAGCATCCTTTTGTTCGGAGGTTTGTTTTGGCGATTTTGCAGAATGTTAAGACGAAGAGTTTGGTTCGCGACGAGAGATATGTTGTTCATGCGGATTTGGTGCCGAAGGTCTCAGCGAAAAGCCTTGCTTTTCGAGGTGATAGGTTACAGATGACAGATAACAGGGGTCTTGTTATGCCGCCACTTGTTCCAATTAGGAGGGCGATACCTCCGCCTGTTTCGATTAAAAAAGTTGTACCGCAGAATATTGTGCCTCCGCAACAACATATTGTGCCTCCGCCTGTTAAGGGCGACGTTGGATTAAGTCAGGATTATGGGAAGATTATGCCGTTGTTGAATGACGATTCGGTTTCGACTATCGAGTGTCATGGGGATGGGAAGCCTTTGATGATTATTCGGGCTGGGCAGAGACAACCGACGAGGATTGTTTTGAGTGCTAAAGAGATTAAGGAGATTTTGGATGAGATTTCTGATGCTGTTCATATACCGATTTTGGAAGGTGTGTTTCGTGCGGCGGTTGATAATTTTTCGATTAATGCTGTTGTCTCTGAAATTATCGGTTCGCGGTTTGTGATTAAGAGGCAGAATGCTTATTCTATGTTAAAGAGTTAGTTTTATATAATTTTGTTGGTTATTGTGGAGACGGAGGGTCATACGATTTGGGATCCGAGTGAGAGGATGGCGATGGTTGAGGTTGCTCGGGGGAATGATAGTGGGTAGGCTATTTTAGTTCTAAGTCGTCTCCGAGCATGGCTTCTTCTTGGGCTTTTGATTTTTTTGTTGATTCTTTTTTCTCTCTCTGTTTTTTCATTTCTACTAGGTCGTTGAGGGTTACGTTGGATAGTTGTTCTCTTTTTGAGAAGTCGATTTCTCCTTTTGAGAGTTTGTCTAGTTGTTCTTTTTTTCTTTCTAATGCTTTTGCTTTGTCTTCTTTTCTGTCTAGTTTTGGGAGGTCCATTTTTTCTTGGACTTCTTTTAAGATTCTGTCTGCTTCGTCTTTTGATGGGCGTAGGAAGTGTGTTTTTGCTTTGTGGTTTTTTAGTAGTTTTATGTCGAGGAATAGTTCGAGTTTGGAGAATGTCTCTTCAAAATTTTCTGGGATTTTTCCTTTTTCGATTGCTTGGATTGTTTCTATTGGGATTTGGGTTTGGTTTGCGAGTTGGTTGATTGTGAGTTTTTTTCGTCGCCTGGCTATATTGAGTGTCCAGAAGTAGTTGTCGAGGACGTCTTCGTGATATTGTTTTTTTGGGGGAACTCTGAGTTTGGCGAGATTGCCTTGGGTGATTGTTTGGTCTTCGCTGATTTCGGTTGTGTCTCGCATGCCTGACATTATTTCCATTCGTTCTCGGACTGTATATCTTTCGTCTGCTCTATTGAGTTGTGATTCGGACGGTTTTTGGATTATTGGTATGCCTTCTTTTTCGGCACATTGTTTGCAGACGTTGACCATTTCGGCTCTTAATATTCCCTCGAAAAGTTTGACTTCATCTGATGTTTGTTTGCAGATTGCGCATCTCATTA
>CAZLQO010000078.1:0-2034 GCA_964561955.1 Candidatus Woesearchaeota archaeon
TTCGGAGAAATTCCGAATTAGGTTTCGATTACAAAGTAATTGAAACCCTAGGAGATGCGATAAAGCGATTAAAAAGTTGCCCTACCGCTCTCTCCTGGGGAAAAAGAGGTGATACTATAACTAACAAGTAATAGTTTTTAAAGTTTTCGGTATGTTGTAATTTGGAAGTGACACAGGATTAATTGGTCTCTATTTTTGGTTCGACTTCTTTTTTTTCGAATTCGGTGAAGTGGCATCGGCCGCAGTATGCTCTGCCTTTCCCTACGGATAGGAAAATTCCTGGACCGCATCTTGGACAGCTTCGTTCTTTCTTTGTTATTTTGCCGTTTTCGATTGTGTATTTTTTGTATTTTGCGGAGGTTGGTTTGTTGATGTGTTTTTTCTTGCCTTTGATTTTTGATTTGATTACCATTGGATTAGAACGCTTCGCTTGTAGAACGGCTTCGCCTTGTAGAACGCTTTGCTTGTAGAACGGCTTCGCCTTGTAGACTGACTTGTGCTGTTTTGTTTAATTTATTCATTTTGATTTTTTTCTTGTTTAGGTTTTTCTTCTGGTTCTTCTTTTGGTTCTTCTGTTGGTGTTTCTGGGGATGGTTCTTCTGGTTTTGCTTCGGCTTCGGCTTGAGCTTTTGCTTCTGCTTCTTTTGCTGCTTTTTCGTCGGCTTTTATTTTCTTTCTGATTTTTTTTGGGATTGTTTCGATTTTTTTCATGGCTTCTTTGTTGTCGTAGACTACTACTTCTGCTGTGAATGTTTGGGTGCCGAAGCTTGTGTTTATTTTTTTGATTACCGTTAGAGATGGGTCTTTTCCGATTGCTGTTTTTACTTCGTCTTCGTTCGGCGTGTTTGGGTTTTTGATTTCT
Source organism: Candidatus Woesearchaeota archaeon (assembly GCA_964561955.1). Taxonomy (GTDB): domain Archaea; phylum Nanobdellota; class Nanobdellia; order Pacearchaeales; family GW2011-AR1; genus JAGVXH01. The sequence continues at coordinate 863 of CAZLQO010000078.1, forward strand.
AATGTTATTTCTTCCCGTTGTAGAAATGGGTTTTTTTCTTGTTTGATTATTTTTGTGTTCATTTTGATTTGATGGAGAATTCGCCTTCGCTGTTTATTTTCATGTTTTTTGCGAGTTCGGATTTTTCTGCGTTGAAAATGTGGATTCTGCCTTTGAATGTTTCTGATGCTGGGGTTTCGTTGCACTTAGGGCATTTGTTCCCTATATAGATTGTTCTGCAGTTTAAGCATGATTTTTCTTTTTGTGCCATTTTATTTTTTCTTTGTTTCTTTTTTAGTTAGTTTGGCTTCGTCTGCGATTGCTTGTTTTGCTTGTTTGTCCGCTTTTTCTTTTTCGGCCTTGACCCATTCGAGTTTGCCTAATCCGGGTTGTCGCATTGTTAATCCGATTTTTGGTTCTTCGCCTTTGTATGAGATTGCTACAATTCGTGCGATACATTTGTCTCCTTGGACTAGATTTTTTTTGCCGTCTTTGCCGGTTAGGACGCCGGAGTCTGAGAATGATACGAAGTCGTCCATGGTTTGTGAAATGTGAATCATGCCGCGGATTGGGCCAAGTGATATGAACGCGCCGAAGTTTGTGATTTCTTCTATTGTGCCGTAGACAAGTTCTTGGAGTTCGGGTTTGAAGACGATTATTTTGAATGTTGATTCGTAGTATGCTGCGCCGTCGCCTGGGATTATAATTCCTTCTTTGACTTCTTGGACGTCGAGAACTGCGACAACTGTGCCGATGTCTTTATCTTGGAATCCTGAGTAGGATTCTTCGAGTTGTGTTCGGACGGCTTCGTCAGTATCCATTCCGAATTTATTCGGCTCTACTCTTACATGGTCTGTTACTAAAACTTCGTAGAACATGTTATAGAGAGAAAAATTTGATTTTTAAAGTTTGCTATGAGAGGGCAAGGTTGTTTTTGTTTCTTATTGTGAGGATTTTGTTTTTGACTCTTGATTTTAGGTTTTTGTCTAGTGTGGCTAGGACTATGTTTTTGTCGCGGAGGTAGTTGACGATTTTTGTGTCTACGTCGTTTGCTGTATTTGATAGTTTAACTACTTCTGGGCTTAGTTTCATTACCATTTCGATTCCTATGCTGACTGCGTTACGTTCTTTGATTTTGATTTTGCCTCCGAATTTTAGACCTCTAAGTTCTGTTAATACTTCTTCTGGGACAA
>CAZLQO010000079.1:0-2027 GCA_964561955.1 Candidatus Woesearchaeota archaeon
CCGACGACGCCGACTTTTGAGTAGACTATATAAGAGAATAATCTTTCTTCGCCGGTGTTGAGGTCGCCGATGTTCCAGTGGATTCGTCGGCTTGCTGCGTCGATTTTGTCTGGTTTGTTTAATCCGAATTTGTTGTAGATTTTTACGATTGCTGGGACTTTGTCGATGAGGGTTACGTTTTCGACGTTCTTTTTTGCTTTTAATGAAAGTGTTATTTTGAGTGCGAATTCGTCGTGTTTTGTTCGGACGTGGTGGACGGATTTTTTGATTTCGACTTTTGTTTCTGTGAAACGTTTGAATCCGATTAGTGCCAGGATTATGACGAGGATTATTAAGAATGGGAGGACGTAGTTTGTTTTGGCTTTGATGACGAATGCTTCTGTTGGGGTTAGCCTTTGTTTTGTCCAGGTGTAATCTATTGTGAATCCTTTTCTTTCTATGGTGTCGGGTTCTATATTGAAGGTTGTGAAGAGTCGAGAGAAGATGTTTTTTGAGATTTTGATTTGGACGTTTTCGAGGACGTTGCCGGTGTTAATTTTTGCGATGGTTTGTGTTTGAATTAGTAGTCCTGATTTGTCGTCGGTTGTTGTTATCCCTTTTTTTTCTCCGAGGTAGAGATTGCCTTCTATTTTTTTATTGCCGTCTTTTGTTTTGAAGATTGATTCGATGATATAGACGCCGGCTTTTGTTTTTTTGAGTTTATCTTCGGTGATGTTTGCTGTGAATTCGAGTTTTTGATTTGGGTTTAGGTCGAATGTTGCTTCAGTGTCGAAGAGGATTGATGAGAATTTTGCTGATAGGTTTTTGAGGGTTGTTGATTCGAGGTTTTTGACGTAGAATTTTATTTCGTTTGATGTTGGGTCGATTGTGTCTGAGCTGATTTCGATTGTGTCTTCGAGATTTAGGATTTTTGATAGGAATTTTTCGTTGGTTTTGTTGAAGCCTCGGTGGTTCAGGGTGTATGTGAATGTGTAGTATCCTTCGACGTCGAGGTTTTCTGTTGGTGAGATTGTGAATGTTTTTTTGAATGGGTCGGTTGATATTGTGAATGTTTCTGATGGTTTTATTGAGACGTCGGCGAGAGAGTAGAGGTTGTATATTCCTGGTGTTGCATTTGTGATTGTTAGTGTTAGGTCGATTGATGAGTCGATTTCTGGGATGAGGATGTTTGAGTTGTATTCGGCTGAGATGTCTATTGCTGACGCGACATTGAGGAACAGAAGCATTGCTATTAATAATGATAGTTTCATAGAATGGAAAGTTTTGATTATTTTATAAGCATTATTGTGATGGAGTTATTTGGCTGGGATTCTTAGGAATGCTTTTATGTCTTTTATTATGTCTTTTAAGTCGTCTTCGAGGTCGCCTTCGTATTCATCTACTGTTTCTCGGATGATGTATCTTTCGTATACTCCGCGGAGGAATTTCCAGAATGGTTTGTCTTCCCATCTTTTTTCGTAGTCCTTGATGATGTTTGCTTTGAATTCTATTTCTACTTCGCCTTTGTTTGTGTTGACCTTTTTGCCGTCGATTTCTACTTCGGCGTCTTTCATCCCGAGGATGTGCCAATTCATTTCGATTTGGAATTTGAAGTAATCTGTGACTTTTTTGTTTGCTTCCCATTTTATTATTATTTCTTTGCCGTTGGATGAGAGTTTTTCGTTATAGAGATCTTCTTTGATTTTGTAGCCGGCGTCTTTTAAATCTGAGAATGCGAGGTTGTACACGTCGGTGTATTTCCAGTGTCCGGTTTGTTTGAGTTTTTCTTTGTAGACTTCTTTTTTTTGTGCCATCTTGTTATATAGAATTAGATTATATAAAGATTATCTTTTGTTGTAGCAGGTGTCGCAGAGCCATTGGGCTTCGTCTTGGTAAAGGATTTCGTATTCGCCGCATTCTTCGCAGATTCCTTGTTTTCGTGGGGCGGTGATGTTACTTCGGTTTAGCTTTTCGGTTTCTTCTTTTATTTTTAATGTTTCGGCGATTGATTCGAATAGTCCTGGGTCGATTTTGAGGATGTCTTTGGT
>CAZLQO010000080.1:0-2017 GCA_964561955.1 Candidatus Woesearchaeota archaeon
TAAAGATAGAAGGAGGTAATTTTAAAATGGCGATTTCGAGAGGTAGAGGTTTGGGTCGAGGTCCTGGTGGTAGAATGGGTGGTCCGTTGGCTGCTGGTCCTGGTGGTTTTTGTGTTTGTCCTAAATGTGGGCAGAGAGAACAGCAAATTAGAGGGCAACCTTGTATGAGTAAAAAATGTTCGAAGTGTGGAGCTTCGATGGTGAGAGGGTGATATTAATGGTGAATGAAATGAGTGATGCGATTGTGAAAGCAGTGAGGGGGCTGTGGAAAAGTTTTCCTATGATACTTGGGACGATTTTGTTGGTTAGTTTAATCTCTGTTTTGGTTCCGAGTTCTTTTTATGTTTCTGTTTTTAGTAAGAATGTTTTTTTGGATTCTTTGATTGGAAGTTTGATTGGAAGTATTTCGGCGGGGAGTCCGATAACGAGTTATATTTTTGGTGGTGAGATGTTGTCTCAGGGTGTTGGTTTAATTGCGGTGACTGCGTTTTTGGTTTCTTGGGTTACTGTGGGTGTTATTCAACTTCCTGCTGAGTCTGCGATTTTGGGCAAGAGGTTTGCTTTGTTGAGGAATTTTACGGCTTTTGTTTTGGCGATTGTCGTTGCAATTATTACTGTTTTGATTTTGGGAGTGATGGTATGAAATTAAGAGATAAATTAAAACAGCTTCCGGGTTCTTGGTATTTTTTGTTGATAATTATTATTGTTTATTTTTTGTTTTCAATATTTAATCAAAAAATTTATTTAGATAGTTTGGATTTTTTTGGTCAGATTATTTATAAGATAATTCCGATTTTTGTTCTTGTGTTTGTTTTGATGAGTTTGTCTAATTATTTTATAACTCCGAAATTTGTGATGAGACATCTTAGGGAGAAGGGTTTTAGGAAATGGTTTTACGTTATTGTTGGGGGGATTTTGTCGACGGGTCCGATTTATATGTGGTATCCACTTTTGGCTGATTTGAGAAGGAAGGGTTTGAGTTATGGGCTTATCGCTTGTTTTTTGTATAATCGAGCGATAAAGATTCCGTTGTTGCCTTTGGCAATTTTGTATTTTAGTTGGCAATATATTTTGGTGTTGTGTTTTGTTATGGTTTTTGTATCGGTTATTCAGGGCGTAGTCTTAAATAAATTGATGGAGGTAAAACAATGAAAATTGCTGTGGCGTCTGAAGGGAAGGATTTGGATTCTGAGATAAGTTGTCGAGGTGGACGGGCTCCTTTTTATCTTGTTTTTGAAGATAAGAAATTGGTTGAGACTATAAAAAATCCTTTTGCGGCTGGCGGTGGCGGGGCTGGTTTTTCTGTTGCTTATATGTTGGCCGAGAAGAGAGTTGGTTCGGTAATCGCTGGTAAAGTTGGAGGGAATATGGTTTCTGCCCTGAGGGAGAAGGGAATGGAATTTAAGGAAAAGGGTGGAAAAATTTCCGAAGTTATTTAGATGGATTATTCGACTAGGCGTACGTTAATTGAAAGAGTGGCGGATTTTGTGGGATTGAATTCTCGGTTTCATAAATATCAAGAGAATGAAATTGATTGGGATGATTCAGTTTTTGTAAGTCCTGTTGAGGCGAGATTGGTTTATATTGGGGAAATAAAAAGGGGGGGGAGATTGGTTTCTAAATTAGGTAGGAAGGTTGATTTGGCTGGGGTTGTTGATGAATCTGATTTATTTTCTGATGGGTTTTATATGAATTTTTATCTTTCTCCTGTAGATAAACATTATTGGAGAATTCCTTATGATTCGGAAGTGGTTTCTACGAAGGTTAATAATGGGGTGGCTAGGATTCCGGTGATAACTGGGCTTGAGAGAATTTTTCCTAGGGCGAATTTTTTTGAGAAGTCGATAAAGAAAAATGCGACGATTGGTACGGTATTTCGAGCTCGGGATTTTTCTTATGCGATGATTGCGGTTGGTTCTTTAAATGTTAATTCTATTCATACGATTAAAAAAGATTGTTTTAAGAAAGGAGATATTGGGGGTTATTTTAATTTTGGTTCTAGTATGTTGTTATGTTT
>CAZLQO010000081.1:0-1932 GCA_964561955.1 Candidatus Woesearchaeota archaeon
TCTTCTTCAGCCGGAGCCTCAGTAGATTCTTCTTCAGGTTCAGCTTCTGCTGGTTTCTCTTCAGCCTCTTCAGCCGGAGCCTCAGCAGTTTCTTCCTCAGTTTCGTCCTCAGATTCCGCCTCAGGGGCAGTCTCTTCAGTCTCTTCCTCAGGAGTTACTGTTTCTTCTTCCATAAAAAAAGGATACAAAATTTCTTTATAAAGATTTAGGTACACTAATTAATGAAAACTAAACACACTTTTTATAAAAAAGCTTCCCCTTCGGCGGATAATAATAACAATCAGCATTATTACGACGCTCCGGACCAGATCCCCACTCTCTATGATAATTTCTATCCGAACGCCAATCCTTCACCTTATGCTTCTCAAACTTCAATCTCACAACTTTCTCCAAAATCCCATGCCTATCCTTAAAATCATTAGTCTCCCTATAAGTATAACCAAGCCCATATGTCTCAACCGGAAACCGATTAGGATTATCAACTACCTTTTTATAAGACAAAAACTTGCCCTCTCCAGAGGGTACTTGCCGCAGCGCATCACAATCCCAACCATAACAATCCCCACACGCCGAAACAAACCCCAGTACAAAAACCAAACCAAGCAATAAAACGACCTTTCTCATAAAAAAAACACGCAACCAAACTATTTAAAAATTATTATACCCTACCACATAAATGGTTCTACAATACAAAGCCAAAACAGCAACACGCTGGAAAAAATACCTAGGCAAAGACAAAATCGAAGGCTCAACAAAAAACTACGACTTCCGGCTCCTCAGCGAAGACAAATTAAAAATCCTCGCAGAAAAAGGAACTTACGAAAAAGTAATGAAACGCTTCCGCCAAATCGAATTCTTCAAACATCACTAATCACTTAACCAACCCAAATCTCTCAACTAATTCAGGACGAATATAATGATGAAGAGTAACGGCATATGAATCTTCCCAGTCTCCCCGCTTCTTCGAAAACTTCTTGTGTCCAAGTTTATCAGCCAAAGCCAAACAAAATTTCCGAGCCTTTTCTTTATCAACCCGAGGATTCTTTTTCAAAAACTTCTCAGCCTCCTTCGTCGCATAATGAGACCTAACAATATGCGGATAAAACTTCTTCCCACAATATCTAAGAAAAGCCCGTTCAAATTGCGTATCTTTCAAGGGATGCCCACCAGAATCAACAAACATAAAATCGCCAGCCTTCTTTCCCTTTATAATATTCTTTAATTCGTTAACAACTTTCAAAGAAAACTTCTCTGTAATTTTCTGAGGCACTCCATCTTTCCCAATATAATCAAACGTAACATTATCACCAGAAATTTTAATATCCCCCTTCTTCAGCGTCGTCAATCCCTTGTGTCCATTCTTCAAATAATAAATCTCATTCCCAACCCGCATCTTAGTCTTCAATAAAATCAACATCGGCAACACAATCAAATCATCATCCAACGCCCTCATTAAATTCCTCTCAAGCCTCGGCAAACACCTCTCAAACTCTTCAACTTTTTTATATTTCCCCTTAGTAGAAAGCCGAACCTTTTTCAAATCATAAAGATAAGCAAACTTACCATTAGGATTTTTAAAAATAACATCCCAATGTGAATTCGACTTCTCGTCATGAATAGTCAACATCGGCGCAAAAAGCGAATACGCCTTATTCAACTTCCGCCCATCAGGCAAAACACAAATCCTTTCACCAACAACTTTCCCTCCACAAAAACCACCCTTCAAAAACGACGCATCTTTCCCGTCCCTAATCATATCCAAATTCCCATGCTTGACAAAAAGTTCAACAACAGCCTTAGCCTCGGGAAATTTCAAACGACATCTCCGACACTTTCCCCCACCAACCAGACAAACAGAAAAATCCGAAGCCCTAATCCGATAAACACCCATTATTCAAATAACAAATTTAAGTATATAAGTTTCACTAATAA
>CAZLQO010000082.1:0-1917 GCA_964561955.1 Candidatus Woesearchaeota archaeon
TTTTTTGTTTTGTTATAATGAGATTGGCGGTTTTGTTTTCGGGTGGGAAGGATTCTTGTTTAGCTTTGCATAAGGTTTTGGCGGAGGGGCATGAGGTTGTTTGTTTATTGAATGTTTTTCCGAGTAATGAAGATAGTTTTATGTTTCATAAACCGTTTGTTAATTTGTTGAGGAGGCAGGCGGAGGAGTTGGGGATTGAGTTGGTTGTCGGGAGGAGCGAGGGAGAGAAGGAGAAGGAGTTGGATGATTTGAGGAAGTTGGTGGAGAAGGTTAGTGAGAATATTGAGGGAGTTGTAGTCGGGGGGATTGCGAGTTCTTATCAGGGGAGTAGGATAAAGAAAATTTGTGAGGGGTTGGGATTGGAGTTTGTTGCGCCGTTGTGGGATTATTCGCCGGAGGATGTTTGGGGTGAGTTGTTGAGAGATGGGTTTGAAGTTGTGATGACGAGGGTTGCTTGTGATGGGATTGGGAGAGAGTGGGTAGGGAGAGTGATTAATGAAGAGAATTTTGAGAAGTTAAAAGAATTGGGGAAGAAGTATAGGTTTAGGATTGATTTTGAGGGGGGTGAGGCGGAGAGTGTTGTTTTGAATATGCCGGGGTTTGGAAGTAAGATAGATATTGATTTTGATGTTGAGAGTGAGGGGGAACATAGACATTTGATGAAGAGGGGGATTGTAAGATGAGTTTGGTTAAGGAGGTTAGTCGGAAGAAGGAATTTTCTGGGTTGCCTGATTCGATTGTTAAGAGAGCGTTGGATTTGTCTGGTGGAGATGTGAAAGCAGCGAGGGCGTTGTTGCGGAAATATTTTGGTGTTTTTTTGACGAATCGTGTTTTGAAGGGGAGTGGTGATTTGTTGGGGATGCATATGTCTTCTAAAAAAAGGGATTATGAAAAATTTTATGGGGAGGTTTTTTCTGAGATTGAAAATGTGGGGACTGTAATTGATTTGGGGTGTGGTGTTAATTGGCTTAGTTATGAGTGGTTGCCCGAGGGGGTTTCTTACATTGGGATTGAGGCGGTTGGGCAGTTGGTTAAATTAGGGAATGATTATTTTAAAGAGAGAGGTCTTGATAATAAAATTGTTTGGATGGATTTGTTTGATGTTGGGGGGGTTGTTGGTTTGTTGAAAGAGGCTAAGAGGCCGAGGGTTGTTTTTATGCTCCAGGTTGTTGATGCGATGGAGGGGCTGGAGAGGGATTTTTCTAAGAGGTTTATTTTAGAGGTTGCAAAAGAGTGTGATTGGATTGTTTTGAGTTTTTCGATGGAGAGTTTGGGCGGGCGGAAGAAATTTGTGGCGCAGAGGAAATGGATGATGGATTTTTTAGTGAAGAATTTTTTGACAAAGAAAACTCTCGTTAGTAGGGGTGAAAAAATTATAATATTAAAAAATAAAAAAATTTGAGATTTATTTCTTTGTTTTAATTACTATTGCTTTGATTGATACTACTAATGCTGCGGCAGCGACGAATGTTATGAAGTTACCGAGTATTTCTTGTAGGTATCCGATCGGTGTTACAAGTTGTCCTATTGAAAGGGCGCCTAGGCTACCGACCATAAGCAATGCAATTACAGCAACCAGAAATTCTGTGGTATTCTTTTTGTCGATGTTTAGTAGTCCGACAATCAAACCTAGTATGAATAATATTAGTAAGATTATTGGTGTGGAAACTGCTGTTACAAATGCGGCAAGGATTGCTACAATTATACCGATGAGGAATGCCCATTTTCCGATTAAATCTAATTCCATGTTATACCTCTTTTTAGTTGTAGTTTTAAGGAGAAAGGTATTTAAGTAGGTTGCGTTTTTTGGTTTTATGAAATTTAATAAGACAAGGTTGAAGAATGGCTTGGTTGTTTTGCATGAGAAGAGGGATGTGCCGGTGACGACGGTGATGTTGGCGACGAAGTATGGGTCGA
>CAZLQO010000083.1:0-1890 GCA_964561955.1 Candidatus Woesearchaeota archaeon
TTTCTGGCGCTTAGTGATATTTTGTTATTATTTGTTGGTGTTGCAAAGATGTAGGTTTGTTTTGGGTTGGCGTAGCTTACCTCACCTATTATCAAGGATTTGATTGGGTATTTTGGTTTGAAGTAGAAGAAGTTTATTTTTCCTATTTTTTGTTTTTTTGTTTTGTATTGCTGAACTGCTTTTTTTATTTCTTTTCCGATGATTTTGTCGTATTTGTTTAGTTTATTTAGGTCTTTTAAAGAGTTTATTGCTTTTAGAATTTTGAATACTTTTTTTGGTTTTTTGTGGAAGTAGTCGATGGTTCTTGTGAATTTGTATTCGACTTGTTTTTTAAATTGTTGGGATGTTATGTTATTTTTTTTGAGGAATTTATTTATGATTTTTCGATTTTCTTTTTTTGTTCGTCCTGCGTCGACTGAATATGCCATCGCTTTTAAGAGTTCATTTCCGCCTACCAGGTCGTAAATTGTTTTTGCTGAAGAGATTCCAGATTTTGTTCTGTATTCTAAAATTTGTTTTGGGATTTTTGTGTCTTTTGGGTGGTGGTCGGTGTAAAAAACTTTTTTGTGTTTGATTGTTTGAAGAGTTTTTGAAATGATTAATGGTGCTAAATCTGCTATTAGAATTGTGTCTAATTTTTTTAGGTTTAGTTTTTTTTGATAGTTGGTGTTAAGCGAGAAAGTTTTTGATTTTATGTTTTTGTTTTTTAAAAAGTTGAATAGAAGTATTGCTGCTGTGTAGCCGTCTCCGTCGTCGTGGTGAATGATTGCTATTTTATTTTTTTTAGTTATATTATTTAGAAAGTTTTTTGCTTGGTTGAAATTTATTTTTGGCATTTTATTCGAATTGTTTTGCTATTTTAAAAATTAGTTCTTCTTGAAAATGTGGTGTGATGATTTGGAGTCCGACGTCTTTGTTTTCGATTTTGCCGACGGGAATTGAGATTGCGGGAAGTCCGGCGATGGATGGGAGTACGGTTGTGATGTCGTAGTTATACATGTCTTGTGTTGAGATTTGTTCGCCGATTTTGTGAGGTAGGCGCGGCGAGGTTGGAAGGATTATAACATCGACGTCTTGAAAGATTTTTTCGAATTGTTGTTTAATGAAGTTTCTTGCCTTTAGGGCTTCGCGGTAGTATTTGCCTTCGTGTTCGGCTTTTGTTATTTCTGAGCCGCCGATGATTCTTCGAATTACTTCTGGGCCTGCGACTTCTTCTATTTTTTTGCCGAATCTTCGTCCGTCGAATTTTCTTGTTGTTGAAAAAAATTCGGTGTAGACTATTATATAATATGTTTCGATTCCTATGTCTAAAGGAAGGTTTATTTTTTTGATTTTCCAGTTGTTTTTCTTTGCGATTTGTTTCGTTTTTGTTTCGATTTGTTTTATGATTTTTTTGTTGCAGAAATCTTTAACATTAACTAAGCCGATTATCCCTTTTTCTATTGTTTTTGTTTTTGGGGTGTCTTTTGTTGTTTGGTCGAAGTTGTCTTGGCCTTTGATTGTGTCGAAGATTAGTTTTGCGTCTTCTGTGGTTTGTGTTAGTGGTCCGATGACGTCGAAGGACATTGTCATGTCGATTAGTCCGTACCGTGAGACTGCTCCGTATGTTGGTTTTAGTCCGACGACGCCGCAGTGTGATGCTGGGTTTCGAATTGAGCCGCCGGTGTCGGAACCAAGTGTGAAGTCTGCTAGTTCGGTTGCCATTGCGGCTGCTGGTCCTGAGGACGAACCTCCTGGGATTAGGTCTGGATTGTTTGGGTTTTTTGTTGGGCCAAATGCGGATGTCTCTCCGGATGCGCCGCAAGCGAATTCATCCATGTTCAGCATTCCGATTAGGATTGCGTCTTCGGCTAGGAGTTTGTTGACAACGGTTGCGTTGTATGGCGAGGT
>CAZLQO010000084.1:0-1862 GCA_964561955.1 Candidatus Woesearchaeota archaeon
GAGGTTTTGGATTATGTTTTGAGAAAGAAGGATACTCCGCATCATTGGTATAATATTTTTGAGGGTCTTGCTAAGAGGGAGATTATGGAGGAGGTTGGGTTGGAGATTGGGAATATTGGTTATGTTACTAGTTTGGCTTTTGTGAGGAGCGATGAGGTTCCGGCTTTGATTGTGAGCTTGTATGCTAACGCGAAGAGTGAGGATGTTAAGTTGGGGGAGGGGATGACTGATTTTGCTTGGGTTAGTTTGGATGAGGCGAAGGGTTATGATTTGATTGATGGGATTTATGAGGAGCTTGAGATTTTGGATAAGAAGCTTTCCTCGAAGGATGACTCTGGTGAGCCTAATTCTGGGGAAGAAGTTGGGGGGAAGGGTGAGGATGAAGAGCAGAAGAAGGAGGTTATGAGGGATGTGACTTTGGTTTTGCCTTTGCGTAATGGTCGGATACTTTTGGGGATGAAGAAGAGGGGTTTTGGCGAGGGTAAGATTAATGGGTTTGGTGGGAAGTTGAATGAGGGGGAGAGTATTGTTGACGGGGCTGTTCGTGAGTTGGGTGAGGAGATTGGGATTAGGGCTGCGCCTGAGAATTTGAAGAAGGTTGGAGAGTTGGCTTTTAGGTTTCCGTGTCGTGAGGATGATGCTTGGGATCAGTTAGTGCATGTTTTTACGGTTGAGGATTGGGATGGTGAGCCTGTTGAGAGTGAGGAGATGAGTTGTGATTGGTATGGGTTTGATGAGATTCCTTTTGAGCATATGTGGGATGATGATAAGCATTGGTTGCCTCGGGTTTTGGATGGGAAGAAGGTTCGCGGGAAATTTGAGTTTGGGGATGATAATTCTACTATTAGTAAGAGTGAGATTGGGGATTTAGATTAGTTTCTGATTGAGCCATTGTTTGATTGTGGCTTCTGGTTGTGCTCCTGTGAATTCGTCTATTATTTTTCCATCTTTGAAGAGTTTTACTGATGGGATTGACATGATTCCGTACTTTGCTGATTGGATTGGGGCTTTGTCGGTTTTTATTTTTGCTACGATTAGTTTGCCCTTGTATTCTATTGCGATTTTTTCTAGGACTGGCCCAAGCATTTTGCATGGTCCGCACCATTCTGCCCAGAAGTCTGCGAGGACTGGTGTTGTTTTTGATTTTTCTATTACTTCTTTTTCGAATGTTTCGTCGGTTACGTTGATTTGCATTTTGTAAAAAAGGTTTTTTGTTTTATAAATGTTGGTAAGCGTTGATGACGGGAAGATATTTAATTGATGGGTTGCTTGGTTTGTTATGGATTATTCGAAGATATGTGGGGTTTATGCGGGGTTAGAAGGGACGAGTAAAGGGCTTGAGAAGACTGATATACTTGCTGGGTTTTTGGGGGAGATTTGTGAGAAACCAGAGTTGATTTATTTGTTACAGGGGCGGTTGTTTGCGGATTATGATAATCGGGAGTTGGGGATTTCGATTCAATTGATTATTAAGGCGATTTCGCGGGCGGCTGGGATTGGGGAAAATGCTGTTGTTGATAAGTTTAAGGAACTTGGGGATTTGGGGAAGGTTGCCGAGGCTGTTTTGGGGAGGAAGAAGAAACAGATATCTTTGTTTTCTGGGAAGTTGAGTGTTGAAAAGGTGATGGATAACCTGAGGAAGATTCCGACTTTTGAGGGTAAAGGGACTGTTGATTTTAAGGTTGGGTTAATTGTTGAGTTGTTGCATTCGGCTAGCGCAGAGGAGGCGAAGTATGTTGTTCGGACTGTGCTTGGGGATTTGAAGATTGGGGTTGGGTCGGGGATTTTGCGGGATGCGATTGTTGTGTATTGTTTTTCTCCTAAAGATATTGAGGACAAGAAGGTTTGTGTGAAGGCGGTTC
>CAZLQO010000085.1:0-1853 GCA_964561955.1 Candidatus Woesearchaeota archaeon
AAGCTTGTTACGTTCGTGTTTGTACTGTCTCTGATGGGAAGGCACGGAGCTGTCTGTTTAACTATATAAATAATTATAAAGTCTTTTTTGGGATAAATTTTATGGCTGATATAAAAGAATGGAGTCCGAATAGGGAATATAATCCTTTTAATTCTAATAAGTTGTTGGCGCATGTTGCTAGGTGGGGGGGAATTAAGCGTGGTGAGAATGTTCCTGCTCCTGTACTTGTGACTGTGGACCCGATTAATGCTTGTAATTATAAGTGTGTTTGGTGTAATGCTGAATATATTCTTGGGAAGAATACTGGGAAAATTAGTGATGATGTTCTTGATTCTATCGCCGAATATTTGCCCAGCTGGGATAGTAAGACGGGGTGGGGTGTTGATGCTGTTTGTATTGCTGGAGGAGGGGAGCCTTTGATACATCCTTATGTCGGAAAATTTGTTGAGAAGTTGGCCGAGAGGGGTGTTGAGAGTGGTATTGTTACGAATGGTTTGTATATTGATAGGCATGTTGATTATTTGGCTGATTGTACTTGGATTGGGGTTAGTGTTGATTGTGCGAGTCAGGAGACGTTAAAGGAGTTGAAGGGGGCGAAGTCTGGGGATTTTAATAAGACTATTAAAGGGATTGGGGAGTTGGTTAGTCTTGGGGGGACTCTTGGTCAGTCTGGGCAGGGGCATGGGGTTAGTTATAAGTATTTGCTTCATCCGGGGAATGTTGGTGAGGTTTATGAAGCTGCTAAGCTTGCTAAAGAGACTGGGTGCCGGAATTTTCACCTGAGGCCGTTTGGGGCATCTTGGGACAAGGTTGGGAGTGATGGTATTGGTGGTTTTAGTTATGGGGAGATTGAGAAGTTTAGGGAGCAGATAACTCATGCGCGGGAGTTGGAGGATGATAGCTTTGGTGTTTTTGGGATTACGCATAAGTTTGATGGGAATTTTGAGAAGTCTAATAGGTTTAAGGAATGTTATGCGATTTTTATGACTGGAGTTTTTATGCCTCCGACATCTGATTCTGGCAAATTTGATTTTGGGGTGTGTTGTGATAGGAGGGGGGACGACAGGTTAACTCTTAAGGATTTGGTTTCAACTTCTGGGGTTTCTGACTTTTGGGGGGCTGAGGAGCATTGGGGAATGTTTGATAAGATAAGACCCGAGAAGTGTCCCAGGTGTACTTATCAGCCTCATAATATTATTCATAGAGATGTTGTTAAGAAGGATAATATGTCTTGGAAGTTTATTTAGAATTTTTTGAATTTGTTTACTAGTTCTAGCGTGTCGGTTTGGCCTAGGAATTGTGCGCGGCAGCAGTATCGTTTTAGGGCGAGTTCGTCGAGGGCTTGTTTTTGTGTTTTGCCTTCTTGGATTAATGATTTGTATTTTGCGTAGAGGTGGGCGATTGGTTTGCCGCAACTGAAGCATCTTATTGGGATTATCATAATTGATTGGCGGAATTTTGATTTATAAAACTTGTTATTAGATAATATTAAATATGGTGTTTTTGTTTGGTTGTCATGGTGAAAGAGGTAGGTAAGGAAGTGATTAGGTTGCGGAATGTTTCGAAGTATTATCCGATGGGTAATTCTATTGTGAAGGCGTTGAATCATTTGGAGTTCAAGGTTTTCAAGGGGGAGTTTGTCGCGATTATGGGGCCTTCGGGGTCGGGGAAATCTACGGCAATGAATCTGGTTGGAAGTTTGGATATGCCGACGCATGGGACGATTTATTTGGATGATGAAGATATCTCTGAGCTTAGTGAGTCTGATTTGGCGCAGGTTCGAGGGAAGAGGATTGGGTTTATTTTTCAGTCGTTTAATTTGATTCCTAATTTGACGGTAATGGAGAATGTGA
>CAZLQO010000086.1:0-1850 GCA_964561955.1 Candidatus Woesearchaeota archaeon
TCTCCTATAACCTCCCTTAGATTTCAATAAATCTTTATCTTTTTGAGAGATGCTTTTAAAATGAGAACTTTTATGTCCACCGAAATCATCTTCCCATAAATTATCTGTGTTAAGTCCAACCATCTTCGCTATATGTAGTAAATCAATTCTCACCGCCCCAACTTCTTCAAATCTCTGACTCATAAAACACCCTGTAATATCCATATCATTAATACAGAAAGTAGGGATGTTTTTTCTTTTCTCAATAAATTGAATAGCATATCTCCCCTGATTTCCTTGAGTATCAACAATAGCAACACCATACTTCACAAGCACCGACGCTAAAGCTTCAGCAATTCCAGATTTCTCAGTAGCAATAATAGCCATACATGGAAAAAATCTATGTTCATATTGTATAAGCTCAACTCCATTTCTTCTATAGAGAGTAGCATCTGGCTTTGCCTTAATTTTTAATTCTTCACGAGAATATCCATACTTCGCTTCCATCTTGTAGATAAGAGTATATTTAAAATATTTAAAATCACAAACATCATTCTCTCCAAATTGCTTTATGGTTGCCGTCCTACAATCATAAAAAAGATTTCTCTGGAATGTTGCTGGAAGGTTCTCGCCTGATTCTAAGATATGTATCCGATTCTTCCATTCTTTCTCAAGTATCTTACACATTGCTTTCATATCAAAACCCCACCCAAAACACCTTTTTAAGTATATGTGTTACCGAGTTAGCGTAATAGGTTAATTGTTTTACACCGAGGATACCCAAGTTCGATTCTTGGCGGGACCATATAAACTAAACGAAAATCTTAAATAATAAAAAAACTCCTAATACCATGACCCTCCCATATATTTTAATTTCAATACTTGCATTATTAATAATTTTAATTATAGTATTTCTTATTAGAAACAAAAAGAAAAATTCAAAAGATAATCCATGGCACCACCTAAATAAAATTCAATTTATAATCGGAATTTGCATCTCATTAATTGGAGCAGGAATAATGTTTCATGGGAACATCCTTAGAGAAAACAACTCGGGCATCGCAACAGTTATAGGCATTATCGGCATAGGATTAATAGCCACATCCCACAGATTCAAATCACAAAAATAAAAGTATCAGAAGTCCTATTCTTCCATAAAACATAATCAAACCAACAAACTTAAAACGCAAAAAGAACTTCTATCACAACACCTAAACAAATGATAAAAAAAATAAAAAATAAAATAATACAACACCTAAAAGAAGTAATAGAATTAAAAACATCTCCACATTCAATCGCCATGGGATTTGCACTCGGAACACTCATCGCGCTACTCCCTACCTTCGGACTCGGTATATTTATCGGACTCGGGCTTTTACTTATCTTCAAAAAAATAAGCAAAATTTCCATGTTCATCTCTTTCGCTATATGGAACCCCATAACGCTTGCCTTAATGTACCCGATAGATTACGCCGTAGGAAATTTTTTCCTGGCCGGTTCTCCAATAAAAACCTATAAAATAGAACTTCTGAATCAATTATTCGTCCACTCAAGAAGATTCATAGTAGGAAGCGCCGTCAACGCAATCGTTATATCCACAATAAGCTATCTCCTCGTCTTAATAATCGCATACAAATATCAAAATAAAAAAATAAAAGGGATAGAAAAAGAACTCACAAAATTTAAAAAAACTTTAAAGATATAACATAAAAACCAAACCAACAAACTTAAAAACCAAACACCCAATTCATAATAATGGAAGAACACAAAACTTCTGAAAAAAATTCCGTCGAACAAAACCTCGCAAAAGATTACGTCCCAAAATCAAAACTCGGAAACCTCCCAATGTCCAACCAAATCGACGAAGCCCT
>CAZLQO010000087.1:0-1822 GCA_964561955.1 Candidatus Woesearchaeota archaeon
CAACAACAATCACAGCCGCAATCAAAACCCAACCCCAAATCGCCTTCGCCTCCATAAAAATCATTAGAAAACATATTATATAAAACTATTTAATTACCCCAAATACCTCAACCGCCCAGGACGAGGCTCATAAACCAAACCTTCTTCCAACAACTTCTTGACCTCTCCATTAATCGCATCCGGGCTCGCCTCAGTATCCATAATAATCGCATCAACATCAATCCCACCATCCGTCTCAGCCGCTTTAATCTTCCCCATAATAGAATTCTTCAACTCATTACTCCCCCCCTCCTCAACAGGCATATTCTTCTTCGCATTCTGAATCTCCAACTTCCGGACCAACAACCACCGCGAATCAACCTTCTTCACAATCTCAGAAATCACATACAACTCCCCATTCCACTCCCGTACATTCCCAACAATCTGCAACGTATCCCCCTGAACAATACTCTCAAACTTCCCAACATCCTCACCAAACGCCTTCAACTTCATCTGCCCCGACGCATCGTCAATCGTCAAAGTCGCATACTTCCGCTCCCCATCCTGCACAAACTTATCAACACAATTCGCAAGAACATTAACCCGAACAACCTTCTTATCCCCAAGTTCAAGAAACAAAAATTTCCCCTCGCTAACCATCGGCCGCCCCTTCAAAATATCCCCAATCCTAAGTTTGTAAGCTACATTTCTTTTCCGAATCTCCTGTCCCGACGCATCTTCAACCATCCAACAGAATAAATTCAACCCTTTATAAGAATTTATGAGATTGAGTTTGGTCAGAGTTATTTTTATAAGAGAAATAACAGATCAATAAACAAAAGGTTTATATACTACTCTAAAGTTAAACAAATTATGGATATAACGACCAGAATTAGAATTAAATACACTACAGCGTACGCAACAATAGCATTAACACATCTTGCATGTCTTGGATCAGGTATTTATAATGGAGTTATGAGAAGTCGGGGCGTAGAAGCCGAAATTCCATTTAGAGAATTATGGGGCGCGAATATTCTTGGAACTGGAATAGGGAGTGCCATAATAGATTCATCAAACACTATAAATAATGATAAAAATACAATAATGGAAATAGGGAGAAAAAGGAGTAGAAATAAAAATGTAGCAATAGGAACTACTGTAGGAGCAGTTGCAGCACCTATTGAATATATGGTTGGAACTGGGATCGGCTGGGTAATTGACAAAGCAATTCTTTAACAATAAAAATTTCTTCAACTTCTATTTTATTGATATATAAAAAGATTATCTAAATAAAAATCACATCCTCAACACAAACCCCCACCTCAACTCAAACCCCCAACACTCACTCGCCAAGCCCGGTGCAAAGCACCTACCATCGGTATTTCCAATGCCTACCATCGGCGATAAGTCGCCTATCATCGGATGCAAAGCATCCTACCCCAGGTTACATTCTTTGAACGAACCCGCGACGGGGTCGGAAAAGGTCGCCTGATTTGAGCAGCTTCCCAACAACTTCATCAATATCAGTCTCACTCATCTTCCCCGCCAACGCCTTCGTAATTTCTTCAAACGGAATCAGCTTCCCCATTTTCTTCTCCAAATTTTTACCCTGAAATTATTTAAAACCCTGCAGAGATCCTGCATTTTTAAATACTGTCAAGGGCGAAAATATTAAAATAACTGTTACCAAAATTACTAAATTAAAAAACTACAATATTCTTTTTACTAATTCATGTAAATTTTACAAAAATAAAACACTCAAATAATAGAGTGTTTTATAGCTTATGCTTTTTTCAGCATTACAAGATTACCTTTTGATCCGGGAACGCTTCCCTTTACAAGT
>CAZLQO010000088.1:0-1703 GCA_964561955.1 Candidatus Woesearchaeota archaeon
ATTTGATTTTTGTTTTGCCGTTGGTTATTTTGACTTATTTGATTTATCGTGGGACTTCTACGGAGAAGTTGCAGAAATGGACGGTTTCGAATAGGAAGTATATGAAGTTGATTTCGGGGTTGTTGTTGTTGGGACTTGCTAGTTATATTTTTGTTCGGGCGATTGGGTTTGTTTGAGTATAATAAATTTTAAGTAGGGTGGTTTTGTTATATGGTGTTAAAGTGTGATTATTTAACTGGGTCGTGTCCTCCATTACCTGGACGACAACTTAAAATTCTTTTGATGGAGAGAGTAGTTCCTTTTACTATTCCGTATTTTTGTATTGCTTCTTCGGCGTAGTGTGAACAAGATGGAGTGTATCGGCATTTGGGGTAATTTATTCCGAGTGAATCTAGGGTTGAGTAGATGGGATGAGATATTTTTCTGTAAGTTTTTATTAGTGTGATTTCTAAACTAGATAATTTCATTTGATTAGCCCAAGGAGTTTCCAATCATATATCCCACGAAGGTTCCAATTCCTGTAATGCCAGCGCCAGCAATTGTGCTTGCGATTGGGCCACATCCCTGATAACATCCTTTCATTTGATCTCTTGCCTGTTCTCTTGATTCTTCTGGGATATTATAAGGTTGGGGAACCATTTCGTCGAGTGCACTTGAGTCATGGGCAATATCTGTTCCGGCAGTAAATCCTAGAAATCCTCCTATAATTGAGGGACCGTATTTCATAAGAAGATGTGTTGATGGAGTTATATCTATACCTCGGGCATTATTTATTCCCATGTAGATTCCGCAAGTGATTCCACCTGCGATTGTTAAGAAATTACAACATCCGAGTGCGGTTCTTGCTGGGGTCATTTGTGGCATGGGAATTAATTTATTTAAATGTTTATAAGTATTATTGTTGAAGAAAAGAT
Organism: Candidatus Woesearchaeota archaeon; assembly: GCA_964561955.1. Taxonomy (GTDB): domain Archaea; phylum Nanobdellota; class Nanobdellia; order Pacearchaeales; family GW2011-AR1; genus JAGVXH01. Next base: position 915 of record CAZLQO010000088.1, read on the forward strand.
GTGTTTGAATTTGTTATATAGGATTGACGAGGTTGTACTTTGGAATATAAAATTTTAAGTAGGGTGGTTTTGTAGATTTGGTATGGGAATATTGAATTGGTTTGGTGGCGGGAAGACATTGTATTTTCCTGGTTGTTTGACGAAGGGGGTTTTATTGGAGCAGTTTGAGAATTATAAGGAGATTTTTAATCGGCTTGGGATTGATTTTGTGATGTTGTCGAAAGATGAGGTTTGTTGTGGGTTGCCGGTTTTGAATGCTGGGTATCGGAAGGATGCTAAGAAGTTGGCGAAGAAGAATTTTGATTTGTTTAAGAAGAATGGGATTAAGAAGATTGTTACGAATTGTCCGTCGTGTTATCATACTTTTAAGGAGATTTATCCGGAGATGGTTAGGGAATGGGACATTGAGGTTGAACATGCGACAGTTGCAATTTGCGAACGACTTCGCAAATTGAGGATACGGATAACGGGTGACGGGTCACAGGCGGAGGTTGTTGCTTATCATGACCCGTGTCATCTTGGGAGATTTAGTGGGATTTATGAGGAGCCGAGAGAAGTGATTGAGAGGTTGGGTGGGAGGGTTTTTGAATTTGAGTTGAATCGGAAGGATGCGATTTGTTGCGGGGCTGGTGGGGGTATGCGTGCGAATTTTCCTGAGGTTGCCAAGAAGATTGCTGCTAAGAAGATGAGTTTTGTTCCGGAGGAGGTTGTGAAAGTTGTTTCGCCTTGTGGATTGTGTTATGCTAACTTTGCGAGCGGTATTGCCGCTCGAGGTGACGGGCGACAGGT
>CAZLQO010000089.1:0-1683 GCA_964561955.1 Candidatus Woesearchaeota archaeon
GTGTAGTCGTTTTCGTATTGTTGTTGGAGGGATTTGATTGGGACGACGATTGATGTTTTTTTGAAATGGCGTGCGAGGTTTAGGGCGATTGCTGATTTACCTGTTCCGCAGACTCCTTTGATGAAGATTAGTTTGTTGCCGTCGTTTATTGAATCGAGGATTTCTTTGACGACGTCGGCTTGGGTTTTATTGTTTGAGAATTTTAGGGGAGGGAGTTCTTCACCGTCGGTGTCGAATGGATTTACTGAATTCGGGTTTGTTATTCTCTTATATAATGACCACATCTTTTACCTCGTGATTAAGGGTCGGTTGATTGGTTTTTAAGGATTTAGGTCTGGTGAGCTAAGAATTGTTATGTTGTTTTTTAGTTGGGTGGGGAAAGTTTATAAAGTATCAATTGATAACTATTGTATGGAGCAACAAATATTGAAATCAGCGAGGTATCCGAATTTGCAGACGGTATTTATGGTTGAGAAATTTATTAAAGATAATTCTATGTTTTATACTCGGAGGGAGATTTTTGAGAAATTACCTAAGCAAATGCTTTGGGGGACGTTTAGGATTATAATTGATTATTTAGAGGAGACGTTGAAGATAATGATGGATGATGATGGTATTGTTTCTTATATTTGGAATCCGGATCTTCTTGAGAAAATTAAATTTATAAAGTAACTTGTGTCAAATTTATATGAGCCATTCATTATTATTTTTTATCGATGTTAGTGGACAACCATATGGGGATATATATGTTGGATTATCAAGCATACAGATTCATAAATTAACGCCTTTTTTGAAATTACTTAAAAGAAAATATCCTAAATTTTTTAGAAATCGACAAAAAGCTAGCGTCCTTAAATTTAATCATATACAGGGGCTTCTCAATTTTTTTAATGGTCAGGGGGTATATATGAGAAGCATTCGATTAAAAAGACGATCTTGGAACGAATTAAGAAAATTTCTAAAGAATAAAAAATATATTAAAGAAATGGTATATGCATCACTTTATTTTGAAGCATTAAAAAAATTTTCATTTAAGAATCATACATACCCCGTAGTTGTTTGTAATGAAACTTATTTGGATATACAAAAGGTAAAAAAATATCTTAAAAAATTAGCTAAAGCAAACGGATTTGATTATCAAGTATCGGATTCTTATGCTAGTCAATGTGAAATGTTAAAAGTGTCAGATATAATTGCAGCATCTAGTAGAAAAGGGACTCCTAATAAAAATTTGGAAAATTATGATCCAAATTGTCCAGAGATAGAGACATTGAAATATTATTTAATTAAACTAAAAAGTTAATGGTACAAGGCCCCTCATCCCACACAAAAGACCTACACATTGTAGATAGCATTTTATACAGTCCGTTTCTTGATTTAAAAGCGCTTTGATTAAACCTTAAGGAATAATCGTTATCGCTTGTCATTTTATAATTTCTTTTATTTATAAACTTTTCTCTTAATGTTTTTTATTGATTGCATTATGTTGTATTGGAGTATAATTATATTTTTAAATTTGTTTTTGTGATTTGGTTGATGATAAGGAGGATGCTTGGCTGGATTCGGGATTAGTAGTTGTTTCTTCATCGACGCTGAGTAGTGAAAAAGTATGGCGAAAGTTTATAATCGATTGATGTTTTGTTTTGGGATGGAAAGAGTTGGTTTGTGTTTAGGAATTTTGGG
>CAZLQO010000090.1:0-1627 GCA_964561955.1 Candidatus Woesearchaeota archaeon
TTTATGGGCTTGAGCATTTGGCGATTGTTGCCTTGGGAGATGGGGCTACTGAGAGAAAGGTTACCTATTTGATTCATGCGTTTCAGATTTTGTTTATTTTGATTGCGTTTTTGATGTTGTGATAATGTTTTTAAATGGGAAGTTGTATTTGTTCTGATGAAGTATGATGATTATCAGATTAAAATAGGGAAGAAAAAATTAATAAGAATTTGCATCCTATTAATAAAACAATGTAAAGAGGATGAATGAAACATTTTGATAAAATTATAAATTTGATAAATGATTTACTGTTGAAAATTACGGGAATATCTTTATCAAAACCCTATCCAAAACATTCTATAAGATTTGGGAAAAAATATTTCAGAGGTAAACAAATAAATGCAATAGAAATTGGGGTTTCTGGAGGATTAAATTCTAAATATATTTTAGATAATTTGAATATTAAAAGATTATATCTTGTGGACCCTTATGATGATTATGTCGATAATTCTAATGAATATAAGGATGTTAAAGTTTCAAAAGACTTTTTGAGCAAGATGAACAAAATAGCAAAAAGAAGATTAAGAAAGTATGAAAAGAAAATTAGTTGGATAAAAAAATATTCGAATGACGCTTTAAATATTGTCCCTATGGTAGACTATATATATATTGATGGGAACCATTCGTATGAATATGTTTTGGACGATTGTAAGAATTATTGGCAAAAAGTAAAAAATGGTGGAATATTAGCAGGGCATGATATTAGTATGGTTGGTGTATTAAATGCAGTTCAAGATTTTTGTAAAGAGGAAAAGCTTAATTTTCAAGTAGCGGGTCAAGATTGGTGGATTGTTAAGATGTCAAATGTCCAAGAAATGAAGCAATAAAATGTGAATATAGTGATATAATTTAATGCTTGGTAATGTTTTTAAATAGAGAAGGATATCCGTTTTGATGGGATATGATAGTGTAAAGGAATCTGTTTTGGAGACTTTATACAATAAGAAGTATCAGTGGATAGCGACGATTGTTGTTTTGTTTGTTGTGCTTGTGATGAGTTCTTCGATTAGATTATCTAATTGGGATTTGTTGACTGATTCGACGACGGGAGAGAAGATTCCGTTGGCGCTTGACCCGTTTTATTTTTTGAGGATTGCTGAAACTCTTGTTAAAGATAATGGAGTTTTGCCGTCCATTGATGTAATGAGAGCTGGTGGGATGAGTGTTGAATGGTCTCCGGAAATAATGCCTCGTGTCGTTGTTAAACTATGGGAAGTGTCTAATGTTTTTGGTGATTATACGTTGAGGGAGATTGATATTTTTTCGCCTGTTTTGTTTTATGGGATTGGTTTGATTTTGTTTTTTATTCTGGTTTATATTCTGACTAAATCTAAACTTGCTGGGGTTCTGGCTTCGGCGTTTTTGGCATTTGCGCCGTCTTATCTTTATAGGACTATGGCTGGTTTCGCGGACCATGAAGCAATTGGGATGATTGGGTTTTTTGGAATGATGATTAGTTATGCTCTTGCTATTAAATATCTTGATAAGGTGAAAAAGAAAAATTATGTCGGTGCTGGGTTGTTTGGTATTCTTGTTGGGGCTTTGACGGCGCTTACTATTGCGACGTGGAGTGGGGTTGCTGTTTTTG
>CAZLQO010000091.1:0-1620 GCA_964561955.1 Candidatus Woesearchaeota archaeon
TTCGCAAGAAAACAAGACAATCTTTTTCTCCATTCTCCTATTAAATTCCATCGACTACCAATATAAACTTCTATTTAAAATTATCGACAAAATCCCCTCGCCTCAGGACTCCTCCCAAACTCAAAAAAAATCAACTTAATCCAACCAACAGCCGGCACCCTAAATAGAGCTTTCCCAATAACCTGTTCATTAGAAATAATTTTCTCCACAGGCAACTGTCCAAGATTCGTTTTATAATTATCTCCCTTCGTCGAGTAACTCTCCCCAGCCTCAACAACTCGATGAATCAGAGGATACTTACCACCACCCTCAAAAATAATCACATCCCCAACCTCAACATCATCAGCCCCAACAACAAAAATCACATCACCCTTGTTAAACCCATTCTGAAAAATCCAATTCCGCGTATCGTCAATAAAAATCCCATAATCCCCATAAACCGAACTCTCAAAAATCCTCTCAAACCCATCCTCGTGATGATACATAGAACAAGATTCAACAATCACCAACGGCAAATCTGCCCCAGTCAAAAATGACAACCCCGGGAAAAAAACAAACTTAATAACAACAACAGCCAACAACAAAGTCACAACAAGCGACGCCCAACTATCCTCTTTCAAAAATACCCAAGACTTTTTAAAAAAATTCTGCACACCCATCAACCAACCAACCAAAAACCATTTATAATTCTTCCCTAACCAAAACTTTTATAAAGTATACACTCCAAGTATACACATGACAGATATATTCGAAAACACAATCCTTTGCAAACATTGCAATAAAAAAATGCAACCAGCGACGATAGACAAAAACGGATTCCACCTCAGAACAGTCAGATGTGAAGATTGCAGAAACCAAATTATCCACCCAGAAGATTTAAAAGAATACGGAGATTTCCAAACGCTCAAAAAGAAAAATTTCAAAGTTAAATTAAGATACGTCGGGAACTCATACGCCGTTTCAATCCCTCGAGAAATCATCGACTTCATGAACGAACAAGAAAAACAAATGAACGAAATGGTAAACCTATGCATGGAAGACTTCCACCGTCTCTCCCTAAATTTTTAACATGGCAAAAAAAACAGAAACAAAAAACACAATCAGGTTAAGAGTAGTCGAAGCATTACAAGACGACGCATACAAAGGGATAGTCAGAATCGACCCAACCCTAATGCGAAAACTCGAACTCGAAAGAGGAGATATTATTTCCATCAAGGGCGACCGAGAAACACATTCAATCGTCGACATAGCATACCCAGCCGACCGAGGGGAAGACATAATCCGAATGGACGGAATCGCACGGAAAAACTGCAAAACAGGAATCGGAGAACAAGTCGAAATAAAAAAAGGAATAATTAAAGAAGCAAAAAAAATCACAATCGCACCAGCCCAAAAAGGAATTATGGTACAAGGCGACCCAGATAATTTCAAGCGAGGACTATTAGGCAAGCCAGTAACAAAAGGTGACATTGTAGTAATGGGCGGAACACAACAAAGGAAAGACCTAATGTCCGACGGATTCGGCGACCTATTCGGCGGAGACATGAACGAAATCTTCAATCAGATGGGCTTCGGCGGAATGTCTGGCGGATTAACCCAACTCAGATTTGCAATCGTCTC
>CAZLQO010000092.1:0-1620 GCA_964561955.1 Candidatus Woesearchaeota archaeon
AACGGGGCAGACTCAAGATCTGTTGGCTTATGCCTACGGGGGTTCGAATCCTCCTCTCCTCATGTAATTAAATTAATTATACCAAGCCCTTGTAGCTCAGTTTGGATTAGAGCGATGCCCTCCTAAGGCATAGGTCGCAGGTTCAAGTCCTGTCAAGGGCGTAGAAACTGCGACGTCGCAGGCAAACAATTCGCTTCAAGAAAACTATTTAATGTTATTTTGCGAAATGCAAATTGTGAGCAGAGTCCTGTCAAAGGCACAAATTAGAAATAATGCGCGGACGGGGAGTCGAACCCCGATCAACTGGTATTTTCACATCCAGCCCTTTCAGACAAAACATATGGAAACCAGTTATACTAACCATTATACTATCCACGCACGAAATAAATACCTAATTTGATGTTTTAAACTTTCTTATTCTTAAAATGAATCTTACGATGACAATTAGCACAAAGCACATCACATTTCTCAATCTCTCCTTTAATTCTCTTAATTGAATATCCTTCAGCTACCATCTTAGAAATATTATGCTCCTTTTCTCCAATTTTATGATGAAAGTCAATCGTCGCAACATGATCCTCTCCACATTTCAAACATCTAAGATTAGATTTATATTTCAAAAACCATTTATGAATTTCCAACTTCCTCCTCTTAACGTGTGCTATTTCAGATTTCTTATTCTTGGCATACCACCTCCTTCTAAATTCCAGTCTTTTAACAACATTTTTATATGGCATAAAAAACTAAGGGTACCAACACATATAAACGTTTGTATACCAAGCCCTCATTCCCACAAACCTTTAAAACCACATCCTCTATAAAATACCATGAACTTCGAAAACTGGTACGACAAAAATTACAAAAAACTCCTAATCCTCCCAGCCACAATTCTATTAATTTCCCTAATCTACATAACAACATTCTACATCCAAACTGGCGACATAATCAACAAAGACGTCTCCCTAACCGGCGGAACCACATTCACAATCCAAACCCAAATCTCACAACAAGATTTAGAAAACACAATATCCCAAACAATAACCGACTTCGAAGTCAAAACAATCTCTGACAACGCCGGCAACCAAATCCAACTAATCATCACAGTCAATGAACAAAACACAGCATCGCTCGAAAAAACATTAGAAGAATTCCTCGGATACAAATTAACAACAGAAAACAACGTCTCAAAAGAAACAACATCAGCGTCGCTATCATCCGACTTCTACAAGCAACTCATCGTCGCAATCCTTCTCGCATTCTTCTGGATGGCCGCAGTAGTTTTCATTATCTTTTCAAAAGGTGCAAAAACAAAATTCCGGACAATAATTCTAAATATCGCATTAGGATTTTTCATGGGCAACTTTTTTCTAAAAATCAATCCAGCAACATCAGCAATCATCTTCCTCGCCTTCGCAACAATTCTAATCTACATTTACATCAAAAACTCCGTCCCAGCTTTCGCAGTTATGCTTTCCGCCTTCGCCGACATCGTCATGACACTCGCACTCGTTAATTTCATCGGCATCAAACTTTCAACGGCCGGCATCGTCGCCTTCCTAATGCTTATCGGGTACTCCGTCGACACAGACATACTTCTAACAACAAGATTACTAAAAAAAC
>CAZLQO010000093.1:0-1607 GCA_964561955.1 Candidatus Woesearchaeota archaeon
AGTTCGGAAAAATCTTTGATTTTTCCTGTGAGTGCGAAAATGCTTTGCATTTTCTTGAGTTCGCCTTCGGCTGTGAGTACGACTTTGTTGATTGTGTAACTTTTTTAAAGATTGGATAGTTGTTGTTTTAATGTTTAATCCTAAGAGGCTGAAGGTTTTGGATAGGGCGATTGACTTGGTGCCTGTTATTGAGAGGTTGACTGATGAGTTTCCTAAGAGGGAGGATTATGAACTTGGTTCGCAAATTCGTCGGGCGGCTAAGAGGATTGGGTCTAATATTGATGAGGGGAACAGTCGGGGGATTGTTGAGTATATTTATTTTTTGAAATGTTCGATTGGGCGATTGGGAGTTGTAACGAGGTTGAGACTCAGTTGAAAATGGTTTTGAAGTTAGGTTATGTTGAGGCTTCTAAGTATGAGAAGATTCGGAATGAGGTGATTGAGATTAGGAAGATGTTGTTTGGGGTGATTAAGTTTTTGGAGAAAAAGAAAAAGGTGGGAGAGGGAAAGAAGAAGAAAAAGAAGGAGTAGATTTAAAAAGATATTTTGGTGGGTGTTGTTATGGCTTTGAGTGAGGTGATGGCGGCGAACCCGAGGGTTTCTATTTTGGTTGTTTCTGTTTTTGTGACCCTTGTTTCGACTTTGGCGCATAAGTGGTTGACGAATCAGGAGCATATGAAGAGTTTGAAGGTGAGGCAGAAGGAGATTCAGAAGGAGTTGAAAGGGTGTAAGGATATGGATATTATGAAAGAGTTGAATGCTGAGATGATGAAGTTGACTGGGGTTATGATGAAGGCGTCGTTTAGGCCGATGTTTGTTACGATAATTCCGTTTTTGATTTTGTTTTGGTGGCTTAGAAGTATTTTTACTCCGGTGATGGGCTCGTCGTGGATTTGGTATTATATTGGATTTAGTCTTGTTTTTTCTGTTGTTATTAGGAAGGTTATGAAGGTTGCTTAGGGGAAAATATATAAATGAGATTTTATTGTAGATTTTATGAAATGGTTTAAAGAATACACTAATGTTGTGATGAGTATATTGGCTTATGCTCTTATTTTTTGGGTGTTGAAGTTCGCGGGGACAACCTTAAGTCATGTAGAGAGTGTTGTTATTATTTTATTACTATTAATTTATTCTGAGTTTATTGATATTGCAAAGAAAAAGAAGTGATTAATTTAGAGGGATTTTATTTATGGATAGTATGGTTTATGTGGTTCTCCCACAACCCAATCATCTTGTTTTGAATATTTTTCCCAATTTCTTAAGTGTTCTTGTTCGCGTATTTGCTCTTGAGTTGGTCTTAAATCATCGGTTGAAGGTCCTGTAATTATGATTCCTTGTTTTTCTTGCATAATATTATTTAGCTTAATATGTTTATATTTATTTGTGTGACTTAATTTTCTTAATGAATTGTTTTGGGGTTAGAATCCCGAATTCTGAAATTATGCCGGTGATGTTTTTTAGTTTTGCTTTGTCGAAGGCGGGGTTTTGCGGGAAGATGTTTTTGTTTCGTTCGTCCCAGACTTCTTTCCCGTTTCGTTTTTCTATTTTGATTTTGTTTGTGAATTTTTGGGAGACGGCGCAGGCGTATGTTGGGATGTTGTGGA
>CAZLQO010000094.1:0-1601 GCA_964561955.1 Candidatus Woesearchaeota archaeon
TGGTTCTGCTATTAACTCTGTTGCTGCTGAATTGCTTGGTGCTGCTTATAGTGAAGGTGCGTTTACATCCGCTACGGGTGTTGCTGCTGGTGAGTTCTTGATTCAATCCTTTAGTAGGAGTGGAAAGACTGCTCTATTAGTTGCAGGATATAATGCTGCTGATACTGAGAAGGCTACTACATACTTGATTAATGTCGGAGTTGATACAACTGTCGGTAAGAAGTATAAAGGTACGTCTGCTACTACAGCTGAATTAGTTGTTGCTTAAACAAAATTATGAAGGGTTAATCCCTTCTTTTTTTCTTTTTTTTGTTTTCTTTTTTTTAACCTTTTGACGGGAGTATGGTAATTTTTATAAATGGTGTCGTGTTTTTATTTTGATGAGAAAGATTCGGAGTCAGAGTGAGATTGTTCGGGGAAAGCGGGTTAATCAGGTTGTCGTCGGGGCTGTGTTGATTGGGTTGATGGTTATTTCGACTTTGGGGTATTCGTTGATGAGTGGGGATGGCGAGGTAGAAAATAATGTTAATGAACTTGGGGTTAATTTTGTTCGGGACGGTGGGCTTTGGAAGATTAGTGTTGATGGAAATGTTTTTGGGTTTCAGTATTTGCCGTCGGAAGTTGACGATGTTTTTGTGAGTGGGGATTATTATTTTGAAAATTATAGTAACGAAGTTTTATATTTTGTTAATGGGAATGAGGGCGTGTCGGAGATTTTGAATAATTTTGGGCGTTATGTTTTGCGTTATCAAGATGCTTGCCTCCGGCAAGCGGTGACGGGTGACGGGTCATGGGTGACGGATGAGGCGACAGAGTGTGATGGGGATTTACCTAAGAAAAGTTGTGATAGTAATTTGATTATTTTTGAGGATGGGAATGAGACGATGATTTGGAGGAATGAGAGTTGTGTTTATATTGTTGGGGATGCTGTTCGTGGGGCTGATGCTTTTTTATATAAAGCTTTAAAAATAACTTGATATTTTGTTAAATATGGTTAAGAAAATTAAGAAGAGAAAATTGAACGAAGAAGAGAGGGAGGAGCTTGTGGCTGAGGGAGAGTTGCCGAAGAAGTCTATTAGAAAGAGTGAGGATAGGCAGTTGGCTTGGACTGTTGCTATCATTGTTGCTGTGTTTATTGTTAGTTTGGGGATTTATTATTGGGTTAATGCGACGAAGAGTTTTGAGTTTGGCGGGGTTGAGTGGATTTATGAGGAGGATGCAGATTATTATCACGGGCGGTTTGATGCGTTGCTTGGGCAGGGTTATGTTTATAATATTTATTTGAGGAATGACCCGAGGATTAATGATGTCCCGACGGAGGGGGTTTTTAATAAGTTTAAGTATGGGGTTGTGATTTCTACGAGTCCTGCGTTTGATGTGTGTAGGGGTGATGCGTCGAGGGTGATGAGGGACTTGGGCGCGTTCATGAGAGAGGGTTTTGGGTCTGGTCCTTTGGAATCTGGTTCTACTAATGAAGAGGTTGCGAATAGTAGTGGGAGGAGATTCGCGACTTGTGATAATATTGATGATAGGACTGTTATTGTTATTGATAGGGGGGATAATTCTGTGGTCCAGGATAGTGAAAATCCTAATTGTTATGT
>CAZLQO010000095.1:0-1507 GCA_964561955.1 Candidatus Woesearchaeota archaeon
TGTTGTTATGATGTCGGTTTCGTAGCCGCCTTGGAGGAATGTGTTTAGTTCGTATGAGCCTGCGGAGATTTTTTGTTCTTTCATTAGGCTTGATAGTTTTTGTTGATTAAATATATTTATATAGTGTAGAAATGTTTATTTATATGACTGATAGGAAAGTGAACTGGGTTTTGGTTTTGGTTATGTCTGTCGTATTTGGGTCTCTTGGTGTGGACAGGTTTATTATGGGGAAAGTTGGGACTGGAATTTTGAAGCTGATAACTTTAGGTGGGCTTGGGATTTGGTGGTTGGTTGATTTAATATTAATAGCTACGAAGCATAAATTTGAAGGGGTTCAGTGGGTGAGTTAATGGTTAAAAAGAAGTCGGAGCGAGTTGAGTTGTTGTGGAGGATTTTGGTTTGTGTAATTAGTGGTATAATCTTGAATGTTTGGAAGGTTTTGGTTATGGTTTTGGGGATTGTTAACTGGCTTATTGTTTTAATTAGTGGGAAGAGAGATAAGGGGATTGCTGATTTTTGTGAGTATTGGAATAGTGAGGTTTATAGGTTTATGAGATATTTGACTTTGCAGACGAATGAGCGACCATTTCCGTTTACGCCGATGAAGAGACTGGGGAAGTTTGAGAAGTGAGTAAAGTTTAAATAGTTGTTTAAATTATATTTACTATGGGGGATAGGTATAAAGATATTAGGGAAGTTACGCCAAAGAAAATGGCATGTGGGATTGGGGCATGTCCTATGATTTATAGTGCTACTAGGGGTGGTAGTGATATTTATTTGATTGTTGGTAAAAGTGTTGATGTTACTGGGGTTAGAGGTGGGCTCGCTAAGAGAATTGGTAGAGATGAAGTATTAATTGAAGTTCCAAAAGGGCTTATTGATGAAATGTGAAAATAATTCTTTTTTAGAAAAATTAGATGGTTTTTTAATTAAATATTTGGGATATTTTAATTACAGAAATTATACTTATGGAATAGATTTTTGTGGTGATGAAAAGGTTCTTGAAGTCGGATGTGGTGGTGGAAATTTGTCGAAGTTTATTTTTAAAAAATTCCGCGGAGAATTAACTTGTTTGGATGTTTCTAATTATTGGCTCTATAAATCAAAAAGAAGATTGAGGGATTTTAACAATATTAAATTTATTTTATCTGATATTCTAAATTTTAAAAAGAAGGATTATTTTGATGTTGTTGTTGTTCATTATGTTTTGCATGATATTATTGATAAAAATAAAGCGATTGGAGTTTTTAGAAAATGTTTGAAAAAGAATGGCGTTGTTTATCTTCGAGAGCCGATGAGAAAATCGCATGGGATATCTGTTAATGAAATAAGGGATTTATTCTTGAAAAATGGTTTTATTGAGGATAAGTTTTGGAAAGGCTATTCTTTCCCCTTAAGGGGGAAAGTTTGTGAATTTATTTTTAGAAAGTGATTATTTTAGTTTTTTGAATTCATCAACTGTTTTATCGATTTCTTTTTCTAGTGTTGCGATTGCTTTTTTTAGGAG